>JBATHL010000027.1:0-2923 GCA_049666745.1 Gammaproteobacteria bacterium | reverse complement strand
GTTGTCGGTGAACACGTCATTCTCGAAGATGAAGGTCGCGAATTCCTCTTCCGCCAACGCTGGCGTGATTTTGCCGGTAATCAGCAGGAGGACTATCGTGAACCGTAAAACAGAGCGCTTCATCGATTAAAAAACATGAGGAATTGTATGGGGCATAAGCAGCATATGAGATTCTAATATATTTATTGGTCGTTCCCGCGCAAGCAGTCCGACGCATCGGAATCTTGTAATGGTGGCTACGTCTCGGGATCCCCGCTTGCGCGAGGATGACCTCAAACGGCGGCGGGGATGGCCCCGTACCTGGTCATTCCCGCGCAAGCGGGAATCTCGAGACCCGGCTATCGTCGGGAGATCCCGATACGCAGCCACCATTACAAGATCCCCGCTTGCGCGGGGATGACTGAGTAAGCGTGGGGATGACATTAGTGAAAAAGTTTATCTGCGCCCTGTTCTTTTATTGTCGTTTTCTTTATTACCTGTAAGCGTTCTTACATGGCTTCCTGGTCAATAATTCCTTCGGTCAATTGCTCTGCCAGTTTTACCGTCAATCGACTCATCGCCGTAACCATTTCCTGGTAGGTTAAATCCGCCGTATTTGTCTTAAATTCGAAAACCTGCCGATTTAATTCTTCCGTCCCGTCGCCATCCAGCAAACTCCACAGCCCTCTCAACACGACTTCACCACCGAGCACACCATCAAAGCGCTGCACACGGACGATTACCTGGTAATCATTTTTTCGATAGGATGGCCAGGGCGACATGACAACCCGGTTTGATTGCAGCTGTTGACTCAATTCGGTTACGATCAACAGGGACATGTTTTGACTCAGGTTACCGGCCCACCAGGAAAAATCGGCCATGGCGATTTTAAACTGATTATCGCGGGTCACGATCTCGGACCGGTCCAGTAAATCCGGTAGTTCTACCTGCCAGACACCAATCGCGGGACCCTCACTCAGATTAGCCGCTTGCATAGCCGAACTCATATCGGCATTTAACTGATAGAATTCGGTTTTTGGCGAGCTACCACAGGCAGCCAGTAACACTAACAGACATCCCATCCAGATACGACGCAACATTTTTTGATCACTCCTCATAATAATTTTGCTGGCAATGCGGTTTCTATTTCTTGCCTTTCAACAATGCTTCCGGGTGTCTTTCCAGGTACTCCGCCATGCCGCGTAAGGCAGTGGCCGCCCTGCCTATCTCCGTCAATGCCTTGTGCGTCTGCACACCCAGAACACCGCCTTTCGCTGCATTCAATGTCTCGATCAGAGCCTCGAGACTTGCCAGGGTCTCTGCCAAGTCCTTACCGATCTGCCCTACCGGGAGCTTATCGAGCTTTGCTGTCAACGCGGCCAGGTTATCGCCGATCTCTGCTATCGGTACTTCATTGACACTTGTCGTAGTCTGCGCAAGGTTACTACTAGTCTGCGCGAGGTTACTACCGATCTTTTCGATGGGTATCGCGTCTATTTTCGCCAGGATCGAGTCAACCTTTGCGATAATGGCCTCAAACGATTCCTGGGGAATGGTTGGAAATACAGCTACCCCGTCTACATACTCGACAGACGCCGGTTCAACTTGCCTGGAATCGTCAAACAAAACCAGTGCCTTGCCGGTCAGCAAATTACCGGTTTTCAATTGTGCTCTAACACCCCTCGTAGCCAGAGCTTCGAAAAACCGGTGTACACCTTTAGTGCGTTTATCGTCACTATCAAAACGATTAGACAATTTTCCTGGTAAACGGTCCGGTTCGATTTTCAGCATGGCGAAGGTCAGCATTACCTGGTTATCGTCATCCTCTTCGATGGATACTTGATCGATTGTGCCGATACGAAGACCCTTGTAGGTCGCTGGTGCGCCTTCCTCGAGGCCCTGGACATCGTCGAAATAAAGCTTCATCGGTACGCTGAAAGCCACTTCCGCCGCGATGATTTCGTCATCTTCAGATTCGTATAAGTTGAATACACTGTTAGGCGGGGCCTGCGCAGCGGTCGACTCACCGCCATTGCTAAAAGCGATGCCACCCCCTATCAGCGTTGCCACCGATGCCAATTTTAGCTCGAAACCTGTGGCGCCTGCATCAATTTCGAGACCGGAAATATTCCAGAAACGCGTATCTTTTGTAACCAGCTTGTCATAGGGAGCCCGGATGAACACTTCAATTTCGACGGCGGAATTATCCTCGGCCAAACCGTGTCTTGATACCAGGCCCACGTCCAGATCGCGATATCTAACCGGTGAACCCCTGCTCACAGAACCCAACCTGTATGCCTGCAAATTATACCGGGTGCCCGGATTACCCAGCTGATGAAGCCCTGGCTCTTCCAGACCGGTAAACGTTGTTGCGGGTCCGCCTTCCAGGGATGGATCAACTTCTATATAGGCGCCGCTCAACAAGGTATCCAGACCAGCCACACCCCCCAACCCTACACGGGGCTTAACCACCCAGAAACGTGTTTTTGCGGTAATCTCCTTCGCGTCAACGTCGTCAAACTGCAGCACGACTTCGATTTCCCCCAGGCCCTTGGTGAATTTCATTTCGGTTACTTTGCCAACAACTATATCGCGATACTTGACGAGGGTTTTTCCTGCCACTAATCCCGCTGCATTCTTAAATGTCACAGTTACTACAGGTTTTTCTTCCAGCAGGTTTTGAAACACCATCCAGCCACCGATTAACGCGGCGATGACTGGAATAACCCAGACCACGGAGATGCCCTTGCTTTTACGTTTCACATCGGCGGTAGCGATTTCGGCTGTTGATCGCGTTGTTTCGTCAGTCATATTTTATTCCTGCTGGTCCCAGATCAATTTTGGATCGAGGGCTTCTTCGGCAAACATCGTTAAAATAACTACCAGGGCAAAGGCGATGCATGCCGGACCCGGATCGATGGTGGTTAATTGACCTAACTGCACC
>JBATHL010000026.1:0-2374 GCA_049666745.1 Gammaproteobacteria bacterium | reverse complement strand
GGTCTTGAAGGCTTGTTTGTCGCCGGCGAAGACGCCGGGGGTGCCCATGGCGCCAATCGCCTCGGCGGTAACGGCGTCGCTAATTCAACCGTGTTCGGCGGTATCGCCGGTGATGAAATGGCGCTACAGGCCGGCTCACAGGATAACTGGATCGATCCCGATAACAGTGTTATCGAAGCGACGATTGAGCAGGTCATGACGCCGTTTCGGCAACCCACGGGCGATATAAATTCACTGCGCGATTGCTTGCTGGACCTGATGTGGGGTGGTGTTGGCGTATTACGCGACGCGAGTGGTATCGCGCAGTCCCAGGTCGAGCTGGCGTCGCTGAAAACGGAACTACTGGCGACCGGAATCGGCGATGACAACCGCGTATTCAACCTGAGCTGGCATGACTGGCTCAACCTGCACAGCCTGATCGAAGTTTCCGAGGTTATTGCGGCGGCGGCGCTGTCGCGCGAGAATTCACGCGGTGCACATTACCGCGAAGATTATCCTGAGGTCGGTAGTCTCGAGGATTCTTACTTTACCATTGCCTACCGCGACCGCGACGAGGTAAAGGTGGAACGTCAGGCGGTCGATTTTTCTATTGTGAAACCGGGTGAGTCCCTTATCTGACATGATTGATTATCAAACCATAGAAGACGCTGCGCGACAGATAATGTCGAATGCGGCAATCGATATACCGCCGGACTATCGGCAGGGCATAGAAGACATGGCGAAGTGGGAAGAGGGCGACCTATCCTGTTTCGTGTTGCAGACCATGATGGATAACTGGAATGCCGCCAGCGAAGACCGGCGCCCGATGTGCGCCGATACCGGTTTGCCTCGTTATTACGTCAAGGTTGGCAACAACGCGCGACTCAGCGACGGGTTTACCGGGCTCGAACGTGCGTTACGCAGTGCTACTGCGATGGCGACCCACGACATTCCATTGCGCCCGAATCGGGTTCATCCGCTGTGGCGCACCGATCACAATAACAATGTCGGCATCAATTCTCCCGAGATCGACTGGAGTTTCGAGCCCGATGTCGACTGGATCGATATTACCACCGTACACAAGGGCGGGTTGTTCGGTACCGATTACCGCATGCTTTTCCCCGGCGATGGCATCGACGGCATCAAGCGCTTCTTTCTCGATACCCTGGTGTCGTTTGGCAAGCGCGGGCTTGCCTGCCAACCCGCGATTATCGGTATCGGTCTCGGTGGTTCCAAGGACACGACCATGGTGCTTGGCAAGCAGGCTGCCTGCCTGCGCACGGTCGGCAACCGCAATCCCGACCCTGAAATCGCCAAACTCGAACTCGAATTGAAGAAACTTGGCAATAGCATCGGTATGGGTGCGATGGGTTTCGTCGGCAATGCGATGGTCGCCGACTGTCATATCGAGGTGGGCTTTACCCATACCGGCGGCATGCCGATGAGCGTGCACGCTTTTTGCCTGTCTTCGCGCCGCGCGACGGTGCGTATCAGTGCCGATGGCAGTTGCAAATTTCGCCACGATCCCGAGTGGTTCACCCCTTATATGCGCAGAGAGACGGTAGAATGGCCAACGAAAAATACGGACACAACAGCGTCCGCCTGAAACTTCCGGTGACGCCGGAGGACTTGCAACCGCTCGAGATCGGTACGGTCGTGTACCTCGATGGCCTGGTGTACACCGGGCGCGAAGGGGTTTACAAAAAAGTACTCGATGAAGGCAGCGACTTGCCTGCAGGCATCACCGAGCTCAGTAATGCCAATTTCCATTGCTCGCCCGCCGCCGCTATCGAGGATGATGGCAGCTACAACATAGGTGGCGTTACCGCCACCGCGAGCTTTCGTTTCTCCCAATGGATGCCGGCCTGGCTGGAAAAGTCAAACGCGAAGATAATTATTGGTAAAGGTGGCATGTCGGTCGAGGATTATCGCGACATCCTGGTACCGGCCGGTGCGATCTACCTGACCACGGTGGGCTACGGCACCGGTGCGTTGCTGGGACGCGGTATCAAGGGTGTAAAGGCAGTGCACTGGATCGAGGAGTTGGGCAATGCGCAGGCGATGTGGGTTTTCGAAGTGGAGAATTTCGGTCCCTTCATCGTCGAAAGCGACCTGCGGGGCAACAGCCTGTTCGAGCAACAGGGCAAACTGGTGAATGCCAACCTGGCGCAGTTATACGAGGGTTTAAAAGCCCCGGCACTGAGCCGTTACGGTGAAACCGACGATCGCGAAGACGAACTGATCTGACCCGTTAAGCCCGCAGAAAGCTTGGGGTTATATGCTTCATGCTGGCTTGCGATGCGCGTGCAGACAGCATAGAATCGCGGTTCGATTATAAAAACGCAGTTAATTTCTGCAGCTCGACACTCGGAGGAGCATCATGAAAAAACTATCC
>JBATHL010000025.1:0-2150 GCA_049666745.1 Gammaproteobacteria bacterium | reverse complement strand
GTCCTGGTGAGCCTGATGTTCCGTATTTACCAGGTCGAAAAGGACATGCATAAACCAGCCAGTCATGACTCATTGACTGGATTATTAAGCAGGCACGCTTTTTTCAACAGCGCAAATAAATACGTTTCACTGGCGACTCGTGAAAAAACCGTATTTTCAGTGATGATCATCGATCTCGATCAATTCAAGTTGATCAACGAAAAATATGGACACCCTGCCGGCGACGCGGTGTTGAAACTTTTCGCCAATGTTGTTAACAGCGTGGCCCGTCGCAGTGATATTACCGGTCGCCTGGGAGGTGAAGAGTTTGCAATGGTTCTGCCCAGTACTACCACCAGAGAGGCCGTCGAATTCTCCGATCGTTTGCACAATGCGATCGACAAAGCGGTATTAAAGTATAACGACAACATCATCAAGTATACCGCCAGTATAGGACTCACTTCATTAGCACCCGGCACTTCCATCAGCATCGATGAACTGCTGGCGCGCGCTGACCTGGCCCTTTACCAGGCAAAACGGGAAGGCCGCAATCAAACCTCTACCTTTAATCCCGAAATCAAGCAATTTGCAGCTGGCTGACCTCAGCCGCCTGTCAGGATATGGCTAGCTGTGATCTACTAATAACCGGGGCCAGGGTTATCGATGGCAGTGGCGGGGTGTCCCAGTTTATCGACGTCGTCATCGACCGCGATCGTATTGTTGACCTGGGCGACTGCCGCCATTGGCAGGCAGATACAGGTCTCGACGCTGGTGGACTGGTACTGGCACCTGGATTTATCGATAGTCATACTCATGACGACCTGGCCGTGCTCAAATCACCCGCTATCCCGTTTAAGATTTCCCAGGGTGTGACCACGGTTATCGCCGGCAACTGCGGTATCAGCCTGGCTCCGTTACGACCAGGAAACAATTTGCCACCGCCTTTTCCGCTGCTTGGTGAAAAAGAAGAGTTTTGTTTTCCATCAGTAACAGCCTATCGCGACGCGCTGGCCCAATCGCCCTGTGCAATCAACCTGGCACTGCTTGCCGGTCATAGCAGTTTACGCCTCGGCAGCATGGCCGACCGACTCGAACAGAACGCAGACCCGGAGGCGATAAGGCAGATGCAGGAAGACCTCAGGCTAGCACTTCAGCAGGGTTGCATCGGACTGAGTACCGGACTCGATTATCCGCCTGCCGCATCGGCTGCAACCGATGAAGTGGTACAACTTGCGAGTGTACTGCGCGAATTTAAACACTCGGTGTACGCAACTCATATGCGTGATGAAGGTGACCAGGTGCTTGCCGCGGTCGAAGAAACGCTTGATATCGGCCGGCGTGCAGGGGTTCCGGTCATTATCTCTCATCACAAATGCGCTGGTCCCGACAATTACGGTCGCTCAAAACAAACCCTCGAATTGATTGATCAGGCTCGCTCATCAAAGCAGGCTGTGAGCCTCGATGTCTATCCTTACATCGCCAGCTCTACCTCGTTGTTGGCGCAGTTTGCGAAAGACTGCGAAGCGGTACTGGTCGCCGAATCAACGCCACACCCTGAATGCAACGGCTTGCTACTGGAGCGTATAATGGCGGACTGGAAATGCTCGCTCGAGGAAGCCTGTGAGCGACTCTACCCGGCTGCCGCTATCTATTTTCAAATGGATGAAAGCGACCTGCAGCGCATCATGGCACACCCCGCGGCGATGATTGGATCAGACGGCATCGCATCAATGCAAACCCCTCATCCGCGCCTGTGGGGCACTTTTCCGCGAGTACTTGGTCATTATGTTCGTGAAAAGAAGTTGTTCGATCTGGAAACTGCGGTACATAAAATGACCGGCCTGACTGCGAGCCGCTTTGGTCTCGAGAAGCGCGGGAGTATCGCCATTGGAAACTATGCCGACCTGGTATTATTCGATCCCGATACAATTATCGATCGCGCCAGTTTTGAAAACCCGGCACAGTTCAGCGAAGGCATAATCAGCGTCTGGGTGAACGGTAAGCTCAGCTGGCAGGAGCAGAGGTCTACCGGTGCTCGACAGGGTCGCTTTCTGACTCACTAAATTACACGATGAACCGATTAAATACGCTGCTATCCGAAGTAGGCCGCTGCCAGTTATGTGCAGATAGCTTACCGCTTGGACCCAAGCCGGTGCTGCAATGCTCCGCAT
>JBATHL010000024.1:0-9483 GCA_049666745.1 Gammaproteobacteria bacterium | reverse complement strand
GCCAAGGACGAAGCAATGCGCAAGGCGGCACATCCAGATGCATTGTAATCATGCGGCGTGAAGGTAGAGGTATCTAATGGATCGTAATAAGGCAATTAGTTTTATGCATGATCTGCTCCGTCTGATGGTGAGCAAGGATGGATCGGATTTATTTATCACCACCGGATCGCCACCGGCGATGAAAATAGATGGCAAGGTGGCGACGGTCTCGAAGCAAAACCTGTCGCCTAATCATACGCAGATGCTGGCGCGTTCGATTATGAACGACAAGCAGGTTTCCGAATTCGAAGAAAAACAGGAATGTAATTTTTCAATCTCATTACCCGGGGTAGCTCGTTTTCGTGTTAATGCTTTCGTACAACGCGGCAGCTCAGGGCTGGTGCTGCGTATCATCAATTCTGAAATCCCCAGTTTCGAAGAATTGAACCTGCCACCGATACTGGAAGATATCTCGATGACCAAGCGAGGGCTGGTCATTTTTGTCGGCGGTACCGGTTCAGGTAAGTCGACCTCGCTTGCATCGATGGTGGACTACCGCAATCGAAACTCGCATGGTCATATCATCACCATCGAGGATCCGGTGGAATTCGTACATGACCATGGTAATTGCCTGGTTACCCAGCGTGAAGTGGGCGTCGATACCGAGTCCTATGGAATAGCCCTGAAAAATACCTTGCGTCAGGCACCGGACGTGATCCTGATCGGTGAGATTCGCGACCGCGAAACCATGGAACACGCGATAGCTTTCGCCGAGACCGGCCATCTCTGTCTGTCGACGCTGCACGCAAACAGTACCAACCAGGCGCTGGACCGGATCATCAACTTCTTCCCGGATGAGCGGCGCATGCAGTTGCTAATGGATTTATCGCTGAATTTGAAAGGCCTGGTGTCGCAGCGTTTGATTCCGAAGATCGATGGTGCCGGCCGTATTCCCGCGATTGAAGTCATGTTGAACACCCCGTTGATGGCTGATCTGATCTTCAAAGGTGATGTGCATGAAATGAAGACACTGATCAAGAAATCCAACGAGGCCGGTATGCAGACCTTCGATCAGGCACTGTTCGATCTTTATGAAGAGCAGAAAATTACCTTCGAGGATGCATTGCGCAATGCGGATTCAGTGAACGACATCCGTTTGCGGATCAAGCTTGAAAGTGAGACGGCGCGTAAAACGGGTGTCACTGAAGACCATCGTGATTTCGAACTCGAAGAGTCAGATGAAGAATCTGCCAGTGGCATGATTTAGGCTGGAGTGCATATGTCTCGAGAACCCACTACGAAGCTACTTGAACCTTACCTGAAAATCATGGTCGAGAAGCAGGCTTCCGATCTGTATTTCGTCACCGGTGCGCCGCCCAACATGAAAACCCAGGGCAATACTGCCGCGATCGCGAAAAATCCGTTTCTGAGCGGTCAGGTACAAAAGCTGGCCTATAGCCTGCTGAACGATGAACAGGTGCGCGATTTTGAAATCAATCGCGAGTTAAACCTCGGGTTTACGCTCAACGATGTCGGCCGCTTCCGTGTCAATATTTTTATCCAGCGTTCCGAAGTGTCGATGGTCATTCGATACATCAAGTGGGAAATTCCCACCATTGATGAACTCGGATTACCGCAGGTGCTGAAGGAAGTTGTTATGAGCCAGACCGGCCTGGTGTTGGTAGTAGGGTCGACCGGGTCGGGTAAGTCGACGTCCCTGGCATCAATGCTGGATCATCGCAACAAGAGCGTTGGTGGGCATATTTTGACCATCGAGGATCCGATCGAATTCGTCTTCCGACATAGCAAATCGATTGTTTCGCAACGTGAAGTAGGGATCGATACCTTGAGTTACGAAAACGCGTTGCGCGAAGCGCTGCGTGAGGCCCCGGAAGTCATCATGATTGGTGAGGCGCGTGACGCCGAGACGATGAAGGCTGCGATAGACTTTGCCGATACCGGACATTTGTGCCTGACTACCCTGCACGCGGTTAACTCTAACCAGGCAATGGACCGGATCATGAACATGTTTGGCACAGATATGCGCGAACAGTTGCTGATGGATTTATCGCTCAACCTCAAAGCCGTTGTCTCCCAGCGACTGGTACCCGGGATGCAGGGTAAGCTGGCCTGTGCCGTCGAAATCATGATGAACACGCCATACATCTCTGAATTGTTACGCGATGGTAACTTTAACGAGATCAAGGATATTATGGAGAAAGGCGATACCACCGGAATGCAGACTTTCGACCAGTCGCTCTACAGTCTGTACAAGTCGGATGCTATCACCATCAAGAACGCGCTGGCCTATGCGGATTCCAGCACCAACCTCGAATGGAAGATCAACTTTGGTGGTGAACAGACACAAGCTGACACCCGCCACAATCTCAATCAGCAAAGTTCAGACCTGGAAGAACTAACCCTCCCCTCCGAGGAAGACTAAGCCTGGTAGACGATGTTGCCGTCGACCAGGGTATGGGTTACGCGGCCGCGGAAATCCCAGCCTGCAAATGCGGTATTTTTGCCTTTGGAGATAAAGTTCTCGGCAGCGCAAATCCAGTGCGATTCGTGATCGACGATAATCAGGTCCGCAACCTCGCCAATCTCGATCTTACCCCCCGGCAAGTCCATGATGGTGGCCGGGTTCAGGGTTAACCTGGCGATCAGCTCGGTCAGTGGTAGTACACCTTCTTCGACTAGTCGTAACGCAAGCGGCAGTAAGGTGTCGAGGCCGCTGATGCCCGCTTCGGCGGAAGGGAAGGGTTTGAGCTTGGCGTCTACTTCGTGCGGTTGGTGATCGGAGCACAGGCAGTCGATAGTGCTGTCGGCAACACCCTCGCGCAAGGCATCGCGATCATACTGGCTGCGCAGCGGTGGAATGGTGAGCATGTTGCTATCGAAATTCCCGATGTCGTGGTCAGTCAAAAACAGCTGGTGGATTGCACAGTCGGCGGTTATCGGTAATCCTTTGGCCTTGGCGCGACGGATCATATCTACCGACCGGGCACAGGACAGTTGACCGAAATGAGTGCGCGCTCCAGTTTGCGCTACCAGCTCAATATCTTTTGCCAGGGCGGCGGTTTCCGCCGCTTCCGGTATGGCGGGTAGGCCGAGACGGGTTGCGATGGCGCCCTCGTGCGCGCATCCATTGCCGAGCAGGTCATGATCCAGTGGCTGAATAATAACCAGCGATTGCTGGCCCGCGGCATATTCCATTGCACGGCGCTGCACCAGGTTGTTGGCAAGCTTATGCTTGGCGTTACTGAACGCGATACAGCCATTGTCACGCAAACTGGCCATATTGCTGAGCTGTTCGCCGCCGAGGCCGCGCGTCAAGGCACCGATCGGATATACATGTGCCTGGTGGCCGAACATTTCGTTACGATGATGAATCAATTCCACCGTGGCCGAATTGTCAATTGGCGGTTGCGTATCGGGGGGGATACACAACGTCGTAATACCATTTTTGATTGCGGCTTCGGTTTCGCTTTCGATGTTGGCTTTTTCCGGCTCTCCGGGGTCACGCAAGCGTGCCTGACAATCGATCAACCCGGGCATAACCCAGCAGTCGACAGCATCGATAGTTTGCTCAGCCATAAAGCCTGCGGGTGCTGAACCTATGCCCGCGATCTTGCCATCTACTAAGAACAGATCAAGGGTCTGTGTCTTTGCGGCGGCCGCATCAACGACCAGACCATTTTTGATATGCAAGCTCACGCGTCAGCTCCGGATTGCAGGCCGGATTGACCGACAATCATCGACATCACCGCCATACGCACCGATATGCCGAAGCTGACCTGCTGCAGGATTACCGATTGGGTACCATCCATGACACTCGATTCAATCTCGACGCCCCGGTTAGCTGGCCCCGGGTGCATGACAATTGCATCGGGTTTCGCGCGTTGCAGGCGCTCCTGGGACAGGCCGAATTTACGGAAATACTCCTTTTCGCTGGGTAGCAAGGCGCCACGCATGCGTTCCTTCTGCAGGCGCAGCATGATGATTACGTCGACACCATCGAGGCCTTTTTCGAGGTCCTCGTACACCGACACTCCAAGAGATTCGGTGGCGACCTGAAGCAAGGTGCGTGGCGCAATCACCCGCACTTCGGCAGTGTTAAGCAGGTTAAGTGCGTGAATTTGTGAACGCGCCACGCGCGAGTGCAAGATATCGCCAACGATTGCGACGCGCAAACTGCTAAAATCCTGTTTGTAGTGGCGAATCGTGTACATATCCAGCATTGCCTGGGTTGGATGCTCATGCTGCCCGTCACCCGCGTTAAGCACCGATACGCCCGGGCGCACGTGTTGCGCGAAGAAATAGGCGCTACCACTGTCCTGGTGGCGGATAACGAACATATCGATTTGCATCGCTTCCAGGTTTTGCAGTGTATCGAGCAGGGACTCACCCTTGACTGTCGCCGAGGTGTCAACGTTCAGGCTCAGGATGTCGGCTGACAGGCGCTGTTCTGCCAGCTCGAAGGTTGAACGAGTGCGGGTGCTAGCCTCGAAAAAAAGATTGGCGACGGTTTTGCCACGTAGAATAGGGACTTTCTTGATGGTGCGGTCAGCGACCGAGGTGAATGATTCTGCGGTATCCAGGATTTCGTTAAGAATTTCCTGGTTCAAGCCCTCGATACTGAGAAAATGCTGCAGTTTGCCGTTATCGTCGAGCTGAATATTATTACTCGGCATGGTTCTCCAGAGATTTTGTAACCAGTTTTAGCGGGTCCGGCCCTTCAAGCTTGATATGGCTGCCGGAATCCAGTTGCAGGGTAGCGCCGACAAAATCAGCCTGTACCGGAATTTCGCGTTCGCCCCGATCGATCAGGATCGCGAGCACGATTTTTTTCGGCCGGCCGTAGTCAAAAATTTCGTTCATTGCGGCGCGTACGGTTCTGCCGGACTGCAGAACATCATCGACCAGGATAATGGTTCTATCGTCAATATCGGTTGGCAGACTCGATGGTTTTACCGTGGGATGCAGACCTTTGCGAGTAAAGTCATCGCGATAAAAGGAGATATTTAATCGGCCCAGCTCAGCGCCTGGTGCAATACGTTGCTGTAACTGTTCGGCAATCCACGCGCCACCGGTTTCGATACCGACGATGACGGGTTGCGATTCGGGAGAAGAATAATAGGGAGTCAGTGCCTGGGTCAGCTTTTCAATAAGCGTTTCAACTGAGGGTAGGGACACACAAACTCCGTCTGGTTTATTGCGGACGCTTTATAGCATAAATTCATTTTGAATACACTTATCGTAGCCGGGTTAATAGTATCGCAACGACAACTTCATTCCTGGTCATGGTTTTGCAGCCAGGTCTCGGTAATCAGTGCCGCGGACATACTATCGATTTCCTGCTTGGATTTCATACGCTGCTGCGCCATGGCTATCTGGTAGGCTTCGCGAGTGGTTAGCCTCTCATCGACCATCACCGTCGAGATGCCAAAACGCCCCTCTAACTGGCGGCCAAACCGCTTTGCGCTCGCAGTCATCTCCTGATCTTCTCCCGTCATACTGAGTGGTAAGCCGACGATCAGTTTTTGGGGTTGCCATTCATCCAGCAACCGCTTGATACTCTTCCAGTCGTTTGCTTTTAGCGTGGTCAATGGCGTGGCCTGACGGGTCAGCGTTTGGCCAACGGCGACCCCAATCCAGTGGGAACCAAAATCGAAACCAACGACCGTCTTTAGAGCCTCAGGCATTCCCGCTCACGGGCGAGAGCATATTGATATCGAATCCCAGCGAATCGAAGGCGACCTGCCATTTGTCTTCGGGTTTTTCATGAAACAGCAGATCGGCGTCACAGGTAGATGTCAGCCAGGAGTTTTGCTGCAGCTCCGCTTCGAGTTGACCCGAGGCCCAGCCCGAAAAGCCGAGAATCACGAGATAGTCATCCGGACCCTTGCCGGCGGCGATGGACTGCAGGATATCCAGCGAGCTGGTCAAATTGACTCCGGATGAAACTTCAACACTGTTTTGCCAGTTTCCGGCGCTGGAATGGAGTACGAAACCCTGTTCAAGCTGTACTGGGCCACCAATAAAAACCGGCTGGTTTTTAATGGCATCGTCTTCACACTTGATATCCAGCTGGGTAAAGATATCTTCCAGAACCTGCGATGTCTCATGGTTGACTACCAGTCCCATACTGCCGTTTTCGCTATGTTCACACATGTAGACGAGGCTGGAGGCAAAAATCGGGTCCTTGATCGCAGGAGTCGCGATCAGGCATTTATCGACAAGACTGGCGTTTTGCTGTGTCATGACAGGTCCCTAGCTTACTCCGCTTTTGGTTCTAAATCGATTGCTTTTGAAATCCCAGGTCCTGATGATGACAATTTGATCGGCGCGATCTTTTAACTCTTCGGAAAACGGAGCGAAGGGCTGCGCCATGCGCAGGATTTGCCGGGCAGCTTCATCAAGCACACTGTTTCCGGAAGAACTGGTTATCTGCATATCGAGTACCTCTCCGTTGGCATTTATGCGCACGCTCATGCGTAAACGACCGGCAAGGTTTTTGAGTCTTGCTTCCTGCGGATAGTTCAAATTACCGGTGTGTTCGATTTTTTGTACCCAGGAAGCCAGGTAGCTCGCTTCGACAGCCTTGCGCGTACTCGCAGTTAAGGTAATGGTTTTGGGGCGCCTGGCATAATCGATCGACATTTTCCTGATTTCAGCCTGCAGACGGGCTATCTTGGTCTGGCGTTGCTCGTGGGCGCTTTCCTGTGGATTGTCCGAGTCCTTGCTGCGCTGTTGCTGTTGCGGGTTTATGGAGTCGTCGGATTCGCTTTGGGTCAGGAAATAAAGTTTGCTGATGGCCAGCTGTTGTTTGCGCAGCTCAGCCCGGTCCTGATCTGACAGGCCTTTTTGATCTATAGGGGTGGGAGCGGAAACCGGCGCACTGGGCCGGGCCTTGGCGTCGGCGTTGCCCCCTCCAGCCTGGTCGATCTGGGCCAGAAAGTCGGGGTTCTCAACGGTGTCGAAATTTTGTGAATTGGCGAGGATAATGTCGAGACTCGGCAAAGGCTGCTCGTTGCGGTGATCTGATTGGGTAAAACCAACACCTAGAACTACTATTGCATGCAGTGTAAGTGCCAGGAAAAGAGTGAACCCGAGGCGATCACTGGCGGAGATCCGGGGCCGGATTGCATTAGCTTGAGCCATATTGGAAGTCTATTGTGCCTAGATTAATTTGCTATCACCAGCAAATACCGCTGCTTTAATCGACAATTGTAGTCGGCCAGGGAAGCGTAATTTCAATTTTTTCAGCCAGGGACCGACTCACAATGATTTCGCGTTGTTCACTGATCACCAGATAATCCTGAATTTGCAGTGACAATGCCAGGTCATGGTGGCCATGGAGCCCATCGATCATCAGTGCAGTCGCGGCAACATCGGCAAGTACCGGATCCGTGGTCAGAACTGTCGCCGAGCTTTGTCCGCTAGAAGCTTCCCCGCTGCGGGGATCTATTACATGGTGCGCCAGGCCCTCACCACGCCAGTACTTGCGATGATAGTTCCCCGACGTAAACAGGCTGCGTTTGCCCTCGATTTCAAGACTTGCAACGACCCCGGGTGCGAATGGATTCTGAATTCCAATACGCCAGGGCCGACCAAATCGATTACCGGAGGTAACCATATCCCCGCCTGCGTTGATAATGTAGTGGTCGATGCCATTTTCATCCAGATAGTCGCCAAGCAGGCCTACGGCGTAGCCCTTGGCGATCCCGCCAAGATCGATCTGTAAATGCGGATTGCTGCTCACGGCAGTGTTTGCTTCGACTCTCAAGTCCTGCATGCCGGGAATATCACGTTTGATTTCGGCGATCGTATTCATATCAGGTTCGCGGCCATGAAAACCATGCGCGGCAACCAGTTTCCCGAGCGCGGGGTTGAACAGACCCCCCGTAGCGTCATGGTAATGGTGACTGAGCCGTATTAAATGTGTCAGGCTGGTGGGCAGTTCTGCGCGGGCGCCCTGATGTAACGCCCTGTTGAAGCGAGTCAGGTCGCTATCCTCCCAGGCATGCCACTGGTTGCGCTGGATACGCAGTCGCTGTTCGATTTCGGATAGTAATCGTTCCGCCTGAGTCAGATCGTCGGTGATCATCGTAATTTCGATGATGGTGCCGAATTCGAGCAGATGTTGCTCGACCAGGTGCTGCTGGCGTTCGCAGCCGGCGACAATGAAGGCAGCTAGAAACAGCCAGATTAAGCGGGAAGTCGTTGCTCGATACACTCAAAGAGGTCTGCGCTGATGTTCAGATTAAAATCCCGGTCCAGCTCACGGATACAGGTTGGGCTGGTAACATTGATTTCGGTGATGTAATCGCCGATCACATCGATTCCGACAAACAGCAAACCCCGCGCCCTTAGTTCGGCACCGATCTGTGCGCAAAGCCAATGATCACGTTCACTCAACGGCTGGCCCCGGGTGGTCGCACCGGCCGCGATATTGCCACGATTTTCGCCGGCGGCAGGTAGGCGCGCGAGCGCGTAAGGAACGGCAACACCGTCGATTAACAAAATGCGCTTGTCGCCTTCGCTGATTTCCGGGATATAACGCTGCACCATGGTTTGCGAGCTACCATGCTTGGAAACTGCTTCGATGATCGCGTTGGTATTAGGATCGCCGGCCTGTACCCGAAAAATCGATTGCCCACCCATGCCGTCAAGCGGCTTGATAATGATGTCCTGGTGCTGCTCGATAAAGCCTTTCAAAATTTCCGGATTACGGCTTACCAGGGTTTCGACGCAACACTGCGGAAACACGCGAGTGAATAGTTTTTCGTTGCAGTCGCGCAAGCTCGCGGGTTTGTTTACCACCAATGCACCGCCTTCCTCCGCCTGTTCGAGGATGTAGCTGCAATAAATATACTCGAGATCGAAAGGTGGATCCTTGCGCATCAGTATGGCGTCGAGCCCGTCGAGTCGACAACAACCAGATTCGCCGTAATCAAACCAGTGCTCGTTGTCGTCGTAAAGCTGTAATGTTTTAAAATTCCCCATGGCGATGCCGTTGTCGAGGAAAATATCGTCAAGCAGAAAGTAAAAAATCTGCCAGCCGCGGGACTGTGCTTCGAGCATCATCGCCAGACTTGAGTCCTTCCAGGGTTTGATGGATTCGATGGGATCCATCACGATTCCAAGTTTACGAATTTGAGGCATAAGACGGGATTTTTATCGAGCCGATAGCGGTCTCACGAATATTACTGAATTAAGCCAGCCAAGCACATCAAAATATATGCTCAATAAAAGTCAATCGGTTTCACTTGGAGCTTGTTAAACCTTGAATATTGAACTACTTTTTAGGGTGGTGAAACTACAAATAGAAGCCCGTGAATACTAACTTGAAACCTTAGAATTCACATCATGTAGTTTAAATAAATCACTGGTTTTGCATGGGAATATCCCTATAATCTTGTCCTAGTAAAGTGGGGGATACCCACTGTAAATCCTCTGGGGGTTACGTGAACACCGAGTCTCAAGTAGCAGATGAAGCAC
>JBATHL010000023.1:0-9234 GCA_049666745.1 Gammaproteobacteria bacterium | reverse complement strand
GAGCAACCACGTTGCCAACCGATTTCGACACTTTCATACCCTTGGCATCAACGGTGAATCCATGCGTCAAAACCTGGCGATAGGGTGCCTGACCGTGCATCGCGCAAGAGGCGAGTAGCGATGAGTGGAACCAGCCGCGGTGCTGATCCGAGCCTTCCAGGTACATATCGGCGGGAAAAGTGAAACGGTCGTCCTGTTGTAATACGCTGAAGTGGGTGGTGCCCGAATCGAACCAGACGTCTAGGGTATCGCCTAATTTCACGTAATCGTCAACTTCATCGCCGAGCAATTCACTGGCGTCGAGTGAAAACCATGCCTGGATGCCTTGCTGCTCTATCCGCTCGGCAACCTGTTCGATCAATTCCGCGGTACGCGGGTGTAACTCCTGGGTTTCACGATGCATGAACAACGCGATAGGCACGCCCCAGTAGCGTTGCCGCGAAATACACCAGTCAGGACGGTTTTCAATCATGCTTTCGATACGCGCCTGTCCCCAGGATGGTACCCAGCGGACTTTTTTGATTTCGGCCATCGCGAGATCGCGTAGCCCGGCCTGTTCCATGCTGATAAACCATTGCGGGGTGGCGCGAAAGATGATCGGGGTTTTATGCCGCCAGCAGTGCGGATAGCTGTGCTGATACTTCTCCAGATGGATCAGCGCGTTATGCTCCCTTAACACTTCAATGACATGGTCGTTGGCGGCGAACACGTGCTCGCCGGCGAAAAATTCGGTGGCGGGCAGGAAACAGCCATTGTCACCAACCGGGTTATAAATATCGAGACCGTACTTTTTACCAATCTCGAAATCGTCCTGGCCATGGCCGGGAGCAGTGTGCACCGCGCCGGTACCGGCGTCGAGGGTCACGTGGTCGCCAATGACAAGCAATGACTCGCGGTCGTAAAACGGGTGCCGCAGACGTTGGTTTTCGAACACTTCACCGCTGGCACGTGCCACGACTTTGTAGTCGTCGATGCCGTAGCGACCCAGCGCATCTTTCACCAGGGCTTCGGCGAGCAACAGGCGTTCGGGTCCCAGCTCGCTTTCGACTTGCAGCAATACGTATTCCTGATTCGGGTTGAGTGCTACCGCGAGATTGGCGGGCAGGGTCCACGGGGTCGTGGTCCAGATTAATACTGATATCGGCCCTTGTCCGGGACCATCGGCCCCGGTTTGCATGCTCGCGATGAATGCGTCCGCATCAATCACCGGGAAGCGCACGTCGATGGCGGGCGAGGTTTTATCCTTGTAATCGACTTCTGCTTCGGCCAGCGCTGAACCGCAGTCGGTGCACCAGTGCACGGGTTTATCACCACGTACCACATGTCCATTTTCGATAATCTTGCCGAGCGAACGCACGATGTTGGCCTCGGTTTCGTATTTCATCGTCAGGTAGGGGTCGAACCAGTCACCCAGCACGCCGAGACGGATGAAATCGAGGCGTTGCTGGTCGATCTGCTTGAGCGCATAGTCACGGCAGGCCTGGCGAAATTCATCGGCTTCGACCTTGACTCCGACCTTGCCGATATTTTTTTCCACCTGGTGTTCGATCGGCAGACCGTGGCAATCCCAGCCAGGCACATAGGGTGCGTCTTCCCCGTTCAGGGTGCGTGACTTGACGATCATGTCCTTGAGAATCTTGTTGACCGCATGCCCGATGTGGATGTCACCGTTGGCATAAGGCGGGCCGTCATGCAACACGTAACGTTTACGACCGGCGCGCGCATCGCGAATGATCTGATAAAGGTCCTTATCCTGCCATTTTTGTAAACGCTCGGGTTCGCGATTGGCCAGGTTGCCGCGCATCGGGAACTCGGTATCGGGTAAATTCAATGTAGATTTATAGTCAGCCAACTGTCATTTATCTCTTGTTGAAAAACGCTTTCGCCTTCTCGGTGTCCTGGGCAATCCAGCTAGTCAATTCCTCCAGGGAATCAAATTTCTCTTCGTTGCGGATCTTGTGTAAAAACTCGACCACGACGCTGTAACCATATACATCCTGATCGAAATCGAGGATATATACCTCGAGGATAGTGTCGACGCCGTTAACCGTGGGGCGCGTACCAATGCTGGCGACGCCCCGTAGCGCGCGATTATCTATTCCTTTCACGATAACCGCAAATATTCCTTTTACGATCAGGGTTTTATCGCCCATTTTTATATTAATCGTCGGGAAACCCAGCTCACGTCCAAGTTTTTTGCCATGCGCAACCCTGCCCGACAGTGAATATGGGCGGCCAAGCAGCTCGGCGGCCTTGTCAAAGTCATCCTGCTGAATGCATTCCCGGACGCGGGTGCTGCTGACCCGTTCGCCATCGAGTATCAGTGTTTCAGTCTCGTCGACCTTGAAGCCGAAGCGCTCGCTATGTTGTTGCAGGAACTGAAAATTGCCCTGTCGATTTTTGCCAAAATGAAAATCGTCGCCGATTACCAGGTGCCTGGTATTCAGGCTTTGCAGCAGGATTTGCTGGACGAAGGCTTCGGCGCTCTGGCTGGCAAGTTCTTCATCGAAGCGCAGGCACAGCAGGTAATCGATTTGCTGCGCTTGCAGGTAAGCGATTTTTTCGCGAAACCGGGCGAGTCTCCTGGGCGCCTTGCCAGGGGCGAAATACTCAATCGGTTGCGGTTCGAAGATGATGACCACGGTTGGCAGCGACGCTTGTCGGGCGACCCGCTTTAACTGGCTGATGACCTGTTGATGGCCGCGGTGCACGCCGTCGAAATTGCCGATCGTCACCGCGCTTGCGCTTAGCGGCTGAGTTAAATTATAGAGTCCCCGGATCAGTTTCATGGTGATGTCAGGCGATGATATGCTGGCGGCGAAAGCCCATTATCCAGAGCATTAAACCGTAGCATAAGACTGCGGGTAGTATTATCCAGCCGAGTTGGAGCAGGCGTTGGTGCCAGCGCCATTCGGACCATGCATCCAGCTCCGGCAGCATGAAATGGATGACCAGGCCCATTGCGATGCAGCCGAACAGGATCTTGAGCAGTGGTCGACTGAAAGTTTCGAGTGGACCGAGAATCGCATCACGGCGTAACTCGCGCGCCAGCCGAAAGGCGTTGAAATAAGCCGAGGCCGTGGTTGCCAGGGCGAGGCCGACGTGCGGCGCAAGAAACTGCGCCTGTAGCATCGACACCACGAAAACCACGTTTAGTACCATGTTGAATACCATCGCCTGGATGCCGATTCGGACCGGGGTGCGCGTGTCCTGACGCGCGTAAAACCCGCTGGCCAGTATCTTGATCAGTATAAATGCAGGCAAGCCGAGACTGTAAGCCATCAGGCTGTAGGCTGCCATCATCGAATCGTTAGCGCTAAACGCGCCGTATTCGAACAGGGTTGCCAGAATTGGCTGCGCCAGCAAAAACAGGCCGAAGGTAGCCGGTACTGCGATCAGCAGCGACAACTGGATCGCCCAGTGCATGGTTTTATTGAAGCTGTTGTCTCCCTCCTGGTAATGCGCCTGGGACAGATTGGGCAGGACCACGGTCGCGAGTGCGATACCGAATACGCCCAGTGGGAATTCGAGCAGGCGGTCCGAGTAATAGAGCCAGGAAACGCTGCCGGTGACCAGAAAGGACGCAATAAAGGTATCGAACAGCAGGTTGATCTGCGCCACGGAAGAACCGAACAGCGCGGGGATCATCAACTTGATAATTTTTTGCACGCCTTCGTGTTGCCAGCCCCACTTCGGTCGCGGCAACAGTCCCGCACGATACAGGAATGGCAGTTGAAACAGCAATTGTGCGACGCCTGCGATTAACACGCCCCAGGCCAGCGCGGTAACCGGCACATTGAGCCGCGGACTCAACCACAGCGCGCAACCAATCATGCTCAGGTTGAGCAGTACCGGGGTGAAGGCCGGTACCGCGAAGCGTTTCAGAGTGTTCAGGATACCGCCGGCCATCGCCGTCATCGAGATTAGCAATATGTAGGGGAAGGTGATGCGTAACATGTCGGCGGTCAGCTCAAATTTTTCCGGCTGATCTATAAATCCCGCGGCGAATATGCTGATCAGCAATGGCGATGCGGCGACACCGACCAGGCTGAGTAGCAACAGGATCAAGCCCAGTGTGCCGGCGACCCTGTCTATCAGTTCGCGGGTCTGCGCGGTCGAGTAGTTGCTGCGATACTCGGTAAGCACCGGCACGAAGGCCAGAGAAAAAGCGCCTTCGGCGAATAGCCGGCGCAGAAAATTGGGAATCTTGAAGGCAACAAAAAAGGCGTCCGCGGCGTCGCTGGCGGAAAAGAATCGCGCAATAACGATATCCCGGGCAAGCCCCAGCAAGCGCGACAGTAATGTCATCGAGCCTACCGCGGCGGTTGATTTGATCAGCGCGCTCATTCAGGGGTCTGGATAGTTTTGTTTCGGGTCAGTAAAAGCGGCGAATTCTAGCATTTAAGTGGTTGTATAGCAGTCATTTTTAGGTTGACAGCGCCGGGCGCAGTGAAGATAATGCGCGCCTCGTTTTTTAAGCCCGATCCCAGGAGTAGACCTTGGCAAATTCAGCATCCGCGCGCAAGCGTGCAAACCAGGCCGAACAGCGTCGTCAGAACAATGCCAGCCGTCGTTCAATGATGCGGACCCATCTCAAGGCCGCTGTCGCCGCAATTGATAGCGCAGACAAAAAGGCCGCTGAAGAAGCTTATAAAAAAGTGGTGCCGGTACTCGATAGTTCGGCTACTCATGGCCTGATCAGCCACAACAAGGCCGCACGCCACAAAAGCCGTATGAACGCGCAGATCAAGGCACTGTAAGAATCCATCGCTATTTATAAAAAAAAGGCCGGGTTTCCCGGCCTTTTTTATCTCTGTCATTCAGCCTGCCATCCCTGGCTGACCATTATTTCCCCCGGGGTTGTTCATCATCAGCTCATAACCACCGTGCTGGCGCAGTTCAGCGTTGCTTTCGAGTTGCAGCGCAAAGCCCTTCAGCCTGATTTCCTCGATTTTTTTCGATTCAGCCTGGATTAAGTCTGCTGGCGTTACATTGCCGCCATCGTTGATATGAACTGGAGGTTGAAATGAAAAAGCTGCAATCCAACAAGTTTCGAGTCATGGCGGTTGGTAGCCTGATCGCTCTGGCCCTGGCGAGCACACCAGCCAGCGCAGATCATGATCACAGCGTTGTTGCGCCGGCGGTCGCGTTTATCGCACTGGGTTCGATTCTTTATCACCACCATCATCGCCACCACTACCATCATCAACACCGACACAAGCGACACCATTACGGGCACCGGCCCCGTCATAGTAGTAGTTACGGTGGATACCATAACTCGAAACGTAATCATGGTAATCACGCTGGATACCATAAACCAAAGCGAAAGCATAATGGTCACGGTGGCTCTCACAATTCAAAGCGCAATCAGTACAGCCATAATGGGTCCCGGAACTCGAAGCGCAACCACTACAGTCAGTATTAACCTGCAATGAAATTGTTTGTATTCATATTGCTGTTACTGCCGGGTCTGTACCTGCCTGCGTTTGCCACCGGGGAAGCGCAGTCGAGTCGATCGGTGGGCAAGTTGAAGCTGGATCAGGACACCGATCTGTCGCAACTAATACAGCAGCTTGAACCGCTGAGCAGGGCCAGGCCTGCCGAGTCGGAGAATTATGCAGCTTCGACAGTGACGCAGCAGTTTGCAGGTGTTGCTAATCGACACGACCAGTTGTTCGAGATCTATGATGCCAATGTACAAACAATTTCTGACTTCGATGGCGATGGTTACCATCACGCGATCAATGTCTATTTCGATGTTGATGTCAGTTACGACAGTGCCACGGTATACGCGAAATTATACCTGAGTCGCGAAGGCGGACCCTGGAGCCAGTATTTCACTACCGATCTGTTTTCAATCCATATCGATGATGTCGGCGATGCTTATGAAGTGCAAACCGAATTGCTCGAGGGTTACGACCCGGGCTATTACTCGGTGCTGGTCGAAGTTTACAGTCTGGACCATGCCTACATGGTAACCAGTGAAGTGCTCGATTATCAGTATCTTGGCAGGGACCTCATGATTGAGGCACGTAACTGGGATGAACCTTACGAGGAGTTCTATTACGAGGAGGACCATTCCCACGGTGGCGGCAGTATGGCGATGCTACTGATTTTTTTCCTGATTATCCAGGTCGTGATCGCAGCCAGGGGAGCCCTCGCCTTATCCCCCTGTAAAAATAAGCGATAAAAATAAAACAAAAACGGCTTCTCTGAGCTGCGGTCCTTTAACCCCCTGTTTACCCCGCGCAAGCGGGGTTCTTTTTTTTGTGGGCGAGAAGCGGCGCTATTTTCACAATAGCTTCGTTATCTGCCTGCGCAAAACCTTCACGTATTTTATATACGCTCAGGCTTTGCGCAGGCAGATGCCTCGCTCTTGCAAAAATATCACCGCTTCTCGCCCACAAAAACTTTCGGTCAATAACTCAAAGGGGCGCTATTTTCACAATAGCCTGGTTATTTTCCTGAAACCATAGTAGTGCCGATTCATGAATAAATTTCCTGATAACTGATGTCCATACTGTAAGCATCAACGCCAGCAGAAGGCCCAAAGCCGAGACTGGATAATTTCTAAACAGAGGCAATCTTCGGCCAGGATCGGACCCCTAGCAATTAAGTGATAAAATGTTATCAGGTCAAAAATCTTATAATTCAACTTTATGCGTCAACTTCTTCTTCATCAATTCTCGGCAACCACTATTTATTTGCATTGTGTAAAATGAATTTACCTGAGGGTTATCACACAATTACACCGTATTTTACGGTTTCTGATGCGGATCAACTACTCGAGTTCCTGGTCGAGGCGTTTGGTGGAGCTATCGTCGCCACAAGTCGATACCCTACTGGCAGGATTCAGCATGCCCGCGTCCGTGTCGGTGACTCAGTAATTATGATCAACGAAAGCAATGAGCAATATCCGGTCAACGTGTCGCAGATGCACCTTTATGTCGACGATGTTGAAATAGTATTTTCGAAAGCACTTTCTGCAGGCGCGGTTTCTATCATGGAACCCAATAAGCGTCCGCATGGGGATCGGATGGCTGGATTCAAAGACCCGTGTGGAAACATATGGTGGATAGCGACACCTGCGGTTTCATAAAAGTCTTCATCGGTAACACCGAGGCATTTGCAAAACTATGACGCATAACGAACGGTAGCAGTGGGACAACCACTAGCTACGCTTACGCTAACTGCTGACGACAGGCATTAATGAGAGTCAGTAGGGGGTCGAAAATCGCCGCCGGCTCTAGTATTTTGAGCATCTGATTTCTCCAAAGGAGACGCTCAATTGGTTGGGCCAGGAGGCAATCTTCGGCCAGCAACAGACACTCAGCAGAAATAAAAAACCCCGCGCATTGGCGGGGCTTCAATTAAATTTTGTATTAAAGGTTAAGCTGCTTTTCTTCGCTTGCTGAACCCGACCATTCCGAGCAATGCTGTACCGAATAGCCAGATGGCTGCGGGGACGGGGATGGGAGAGATGGGAGAGATGGAAGAAATGGGAGAACCGTTTAATGATATATCGTCGACTATAAAGTTATTTCCGAAACCCAGGTGCAATTCATCGATTAAACCCAGTTGCGCACCATAAAATTCGTAACTTCCATTCAGACCAGTGTCTACATTCCAGATTTCACTACCATTGTTATAACCGGATAATGAACCAAACAAAGAATCAGGCCCCCCCGACTCCTTACGTGTAGCCCATTTTTTAGCCCATAGACCATCAAATGTAAAATCAGCGCCGTCTGCATCGGTGATTATGCCAACACCGTTATAATTATTCAGTATTGCATAATCACCGCTGTGCGCTCCATAATTCCAGCGAGACGCTTCAACATCCACCCAGTCTAGAGTAGATGAAAAGTTAAACCCATAGTAAGTTGGCATATCTCCGGACTGGTTTTGAAGGCTGCCGAGTGGCACGTCCTCAAATGTCAAGACAACAGCATTGACCGATGGGATTGAAAAGCCTAGCAACACCAGGCTAACTAGAGCAAAACGATTGAGCGAACGAATATACAACATGCCGCGATCCATCCTGTTTTTATGTATATTGGTTCGCAATGTAGAAAACAACCTGCTGCAAGTCTGATACGCATTTCTCATTTAGGGTAAATCCATATATATCTATAAATACGCTTCGGATAATAATAAAAGTCAGTTACTAGCTCGTTAACACAAGAACTGAATGCCTAATATGGGTCGTCTCTCGCCGCTGAGGTTTTGACTTTGAACGTCAGCTTTCCCGATAGGAGACGCTCAGATGAACTTGCTGAGCTTCTCGAAACGGCCATAAGCGGACGCCCAACAACAGTGATAATATGTTGTCTTGTCAAAGGGCTGAGGATGAAGATAGATGAATGAGGAAGAGTTTAGAAACCTGGCAAAAGAAAAAGGTTACGGTGAAGTAGAGTTTTTGGAAGTCGGTCCAGGGCCAGAAGAGGAAATGCATGCCCACGAACATTCCGTGTTATCTCTCGTCTTAACCGGAGAGTTCACAATGACTACGGACACGTGGACTAAAGTCCTCAAAACAGGCGACATGACCGAAAACCCAGCAGGTACCATGCATAAAGTAAAAACGGGGCCAGAGGGAGGCTCATTTTTGTTTGCAAAAAAACCCGGTTAACATCGGTTTTGATCTTAGCTGCCAATTCCAAAAGGCCAGTAGAACAGATACGGGAGTAGGATATGGAAAAAATCGACCTGGTCTGCTTGTGTGATCTCTACAATTTAAAAGAATTTTTCGGCGAGTATTTCGCGGTAGATAACCCATGGATAAACCTGTTACTGCCTGAAGAAGTTAATAATCCGGAGTCGATACAACACGCTCTGGCGTTTAGTCCTGGCCCAAAAGCCTTTGAAGCCTATCCAAATCTTCGTCTTGTGTCCTGTGCAGGTGCGGGCGTAGATGCCTTGCTAGACAATCCCGGCCTGAAGGCCGATGTGGTCGTTTCCCGAGTTGTTATCGCCGAGCAGGCGCAAATGATCGCAGGTTTCGCCATTTGGTATATCCACGGCTGGCAGCGCCGTATGTGGGAATACACATCGTTACAGTCTGCTAAAGATTGGCATCCAATAAACCGCACCCCGCCATCGGCATTTCCAGTAGGAATATTAGGTTGTGGAAAAATTGGAGGGACGCTCGCAAGGACGCTTCAAGCCCTCGGATACCCGGTAACTGCATATGGGAACACGTCTAGAGTGGAAGAAGACCTTACCATACTCAGT
>JBATHL010000022.1:0-4935 GCA_049666745.1 Gammaproteobacteria bacterium | reverse complement strand
TGACAGTGGGTGGCTGTCTCGGGGGTCAGTCCGCAAAAGTGTAGCGCGGCATGGACGCCGCGCTCCAAGCGCTCACATGGAAGTGCCAAACGGCGCTTTTTGCCGTTTGGTAGCGTCTTTTGCGTGCTTTCACCCGAGGTAGCCTTAGGACGACAGTAAACCTGTAATCAGTTTTTTATTGCACACAGTAGTGCGCGCAAGCCGGGGATCTCATTGACTATTGCAGTAACACTGCCCCCTTTTTTTAGTCGGCGGTACCCAGCAGTGCTTTCAAATCGGCAAAGGTATCGAGTCCACGCTGATGCCTTTCACTATCCGACAATTTACTCAATGTGTGCTCGGCGCCTTCGAGATCGGCTTCGGGTAATTCGTACAGGAATCGACTAACCTCGCATTGCAGCATATCGCCGAATTTCTGCCGGGTTCTGGCATAGCTCAGTGTCAGGTTCGAGGCGGCCCGGGTAATCCCGACATAGGCCAGCCGCCGTTCCTCTTCGATACTGTCTGCATCCTGTGATTGGTGATGCGGCAGGCTGTCTTCCTCGAACCCGACCAGGTAGACATGTTCAAACTCGAGGCCTTTGGCAGCATGTATTGTCATCAGTTGCACTGCATCCTGCGGTTTTTGATCCTCGTCATTTTCGAGTATCGACATCAGTGATAAATGCGCTACTACGGCGTCGAGTGATTTGTCGTCACGGTCTTTTTGCAGGTTGCCGATCCAGCTGATCAGTTCCATGACGTTCTCCATGGCGGCGTCGGCCTGTTTGCTCGAGGTGCAGGTTTCGCTGAGCCAGTCGGCGTAGTCAATTTTCGAGACCAGCGTCCGGCACAGGCCCATGGCATCATCCTGTTGGGCCTGCAGGCGCAGCTCCGCTATTAATTCGATGAACTCCTGGATACGCATCCGGGCGCGGTTGTTGAGGGATTCGAGCAGGCCCAGTTCGCGCATGGCGATATCCAGGCTACGTTTCCTGGATCCGGCGTAAGTTGCCAGCGCCTTAATACTGGTAGCACCAATTTCGCGTCGTGGAACGTTGATTATCCTGAGCAGTGCCTGGTCGTCGTCGGGATTGGTGAGCAGACGCAGATAGGCCATGATGTCCTTGATCTCGCGTCGATCGAAAAACGCGTTACCACCAGCCACCTGGTAGGGAATGGAGTGATCGCGAAGGGCTTTTTCATAATTCCGCGACTGGAAGTTACTGCGATAAAGAATCGCAAACTGGCTGCAGGGCGTATTTTCCTGGAAGCGTTTACTGAGGATGTCGACAACTACCCGGTTGGCTTCGTCCTCGGCGTTCTTGCATGGGAACACCCGGATCAGATCGCCGGCGCCGGAAGCCGACCAGAGTTTCTTGTCATAGAGGTGCTGATTGTTCGCGATTAACTGGTTAGCGGCGCCGAGAATACGACTGGTAGAGCGATAGTTTTGCTCGAGCTTGATCACTTCGAGCGCCGCAAAGTCCTGCTGCAGGCGTTGCAGGTTTTCAGGGCGGGCACCGCGCCAGGCGTAGATCGACTGGTCGTCATCGCCGACCACGGTCAGCTTCTGGCGAATGCTGCAAAGTGCTTTCACCATTTCATACTGGCTGGTATTGGTGTCCTGGTATTCGTCGATCAACAGGTAGCGGATCCTGTCCTGCCAGTTGTTGAGTACTTCCGCATGATCACGGAACAGTTGCACCGGCAGCATGATCAGATCATCGAAATCCATCGAGTTACAGGCCACCAGGTGTTGCTGATACTCTTCGTACAAGCGGGACTGGGCCTGCAACAGCGGGGTGTCGGCTGTGGCGACTGCGGCTGCCGGAGCAACGAAATCGTTTTTCCAGCGGCTGATCTGGTACATGGTTTCGCGGATGTAATCGGTATCCTGCTCGAGCCGATGGGCGAGACCGTCGAGGCAGGTTTCGACATCGCGTGAATCCATGATGCTGAAACCGCGGCGATATCCCAGCCGATGCGATTCATGGATCAGGATGCGTTGCCCGAGACTGTGAAAGGTCGATATCTTCAGTCCCCTGGTGGTTTTCCTGTCCATCAACCGGGTCACCCGTTGACGCATTTCGCGAGCCGCCTTGTTGGTGAAGGTGACGGCGCAAATATGCTGCGCGGCGTAACCCTGCTGTATCAGCCACGCAATCTTGCGCGTGATGACGCCGGTTTTACCACTGCCGGCGCCGGCCAGCACAAGGCAGGGCCGGTCAATGCATTTAACCGCCTGTTGTTGCGGCCGATTGAGATCTTGCAGGTTCAAGGATGCTAAACTATCGTGCCTGGAGCGAGTAATATTTCAAAAACAGTAATAACGGGTTAAAACCGGCGAATGACAAAACTTTCCATTGATGATGCTGGCTGGTTGCAGTCCGTTGAAGTGATTCGGTCACCCAATTTCGATGCCAGGCCTGGCAGCACAAACGTAAAACTAGTCGTCGTACATGGCATCAGTTTACCACCTGGCGAATACGGTGGTGGTCATATTCAAAAGTTTTTTTGCAATCAGCTCGACGCAGGCGCGCACGCATATTTCGAGTCTATCTGCAGCATGACGGTTTCGGCCCATTGCCTGATCGAGCGTGACGGGAACGTGATTCAGTTTGTCTCGTTTAATGACCGCGCCTGGCATGCGGGTGAGTCGCAGTGGTGCGGCGAAACGGCTTGTAACGACTTTTCCGTTGGTATCGAACTTGAAGGTTGTGACGACCAGGCCTATGCCGATGCTCAGTATCACAGTCTCGGCGGTTTAATCAGCGCCTTGCGTAGCAGGTACCCGTGCATCGACACCGATGCCATTACCGGTCACAGTGATATCGCGCCGGGACGTAAAACGGACCCCGGTCCTGCTTTCGACTGGGAGAAATTAAAGCAACTAGTCTAGCGCGACCCACTGGTCGTCGAGATAGGCTTCAAGTGGTTTGTAACGGCGCTTGTAGCTCATTTTATTACAGTCACGAATCCAGTATCCGAGATAAAGGTAGTCGAGGTCGCGTAACTGGGTTTCATGAATTTGATTCAGGATCGCAAAATGACCGGGACTGCGAGCCTCGTGGTCCGGGTCGAAAAAGGTGTAAACCGCGGATAATCCGCTGCTGGTCACGTCGCAAACCGCCACTGCCATTAGAATCCGGTTCAGGCGGAACTCGAAAAACAGGGTATCGGCCCAGTCGCTGATCAAAAATCGATGGTCGTCGGATTTACTGGGATTGGCCATGCTGCCGTCGTTGTGCCGACTGTTGATATAACGACGGTACAGATCGAAGTGTTCGTCGCGGTAACGGCCCGGCATGACACTGATTTTCAAATCCGCGTTACGCTTGATGACACGTTGCTCGCTGCGTGAATACTGATGTCGTTTGACCGGCACCCTGACTGATATGCATTCCTTGCACTGCGGGCAATGGGGTCGGTAGATATAACCCCCGGAGCGCCGAAAACCATGTTGAATCAACTCGTTATAAGTGCCCATGTCCATATCCATATGAGGATTGGCGAAGGCACTGACCGACTTGCGGTTGTCCAGGTAACTGCAGGGTTCCGGGGTCGATGCAAAAAAGTTGAGTTTTACCTGGTCATTCATAATTTAAACCGTCAGGTTTATCCCTAAGTTTAGATCGTAAAATGACACTTGTAACGAATTTTTGTGCCTAAAATGCAGTTTTGAGAGCTGGATCCCAGGGCCCGCGGGGCTTTTTGAGATTTGCCTGTATGCTGGCTAAAGGTCGAAGAAAGTCCTGCTGTTTTGCAGGCTCTGCCGGGCCAGCAGTGCAGTCGTTTTACCCTGGTGAAAGGCTACAGTCTCGAGAATATGCGGTAGATTTGCGGGTTCGTTGATCCGGCTCGAAGGCCTGGGCTGGATATTTCGGGGTAGCAGGTAGGGTGCATCGGTTTCAAGTAACAACCGGTTATCGGGGATTAGCTTCACCAGCTGTTGCAAATCAAGCCCGCGCCGCTCGTCGCAGATCCAGCCGGTTATACCGATGTAACAATCCAGATCGAGGTAATCGGTTAATGCCGCGCGATCATCGGTAAAGCAATGTACTACCAGCCTGCTGATATCGCTGCGATACTCGCGCAGCATTGCCACGAAACGTTCGTGTGCGTCCCGTTGGTGGCAAAACAGCGGCATCTGCAGGGCCGCCGCCAGTTCCATTTGCTGCTGAAACACCATTTCCTGTGCCGGCTGCGGGGAATAGTTCCGGTTGAAGTCGAGACCGGTTTCGCCGATCGCACGCACGCAGCGCTGCCCTGCCATATTTTCGAGCTCCGTTCGGCTTTCGTCATTCCACTCACTGGCGTGGTGCGGGTGGATTCCACAGGTCGAGACCAGGCGGTCGGGATAATGCTCGCATAGCGCAATGGCCTGTCGGCTTTCCGCAATCGAAGTACCCGTTACCACCATCTGCATAACGCCGGCCTCGCGGGCGCGCTGCATAACTGCATCCATGTCCCGCTGGAGGCTCTTGTTGGTCAGGTTGACGCCAACATCGACCAGTTCGATCATTGACGAATACCGGTACCGCGGGCCAGCAGGGTCAGGCAGGCGATAAATAACACCGCTATAAAAAACAGGATAACGGCGATAGCAGTCATTAAATCGATATCGCTGCTGCCGCGAAATCCATAGCGGAAGCTATTGACCATGTAGAGGATCGGATTACCCAGTGAAACCTGCTGCCAGAACTCGGGCAATAGCTTGATCGAGTAAAATATTCCGCCGAGATAGGTAAGGGGGGTTAGCACAAAGGTGGGAATAATCGTGATATCGTCAAAGCTGTTGGCGAATATTGCATTGATCAACCCGGCTAGCGCAAACAGGCAGGAGGTCAGCAGCGCGACCAGCAGTACCACGAACGGATTGTAAATGCTGAAATCGGTAAACAGCAACGAGACCAGGGTTACCGCGATGCCGACACTGATCCCGCGCACCATGCC
>JBATHL010000021.1:0-6036 GCA_049666745.1 Gammaproteobacteria bacterium | reverse complement strand
ATCTGGAAACCGCTCTACAGTGCAGGGTACTCGATCGTACCGGGTTAATTCTGGATATCTTCGCCCAGCGTGCGCAATCATTTGAAGGCAAGCTGCAGGTTGAGCTGGCGCAACTCAAGCACCTTTCGACACGGCTGGTACGTGGCTGGACTCATCTGGAACGGCAAAAGGGTGGTATTGGACTGCGTGGACCCGGAGAAACCCAGCTCGAAACCGATCGCCGCCTGTTGGCTAAACGCATCAAGTATTTAAATGGTCGACTGAGCAAAGTGGCACGCCAGCGCCAGCAAAGTCGACAGGCGCGAACCAGGGCCGAGGTGCCCACTGTTTCGCTGGTGGGTTATACCAATGCTGGCAAATCAACCCTGTTCAATGCACTGACCGATTCCTCGGTTTATGCCGCGGATCAACTGTTTGCTACGCTCGACCCGACCCTTAGAAAGCTGCAGCTATCGGAGCAACAGACCGTGATTCTTGCCGATACGGTAGGCTTTATTCGACATCTACCGCATGACCTGGTGGCGGCGTTTCGCGCCACTCTGGTGGAAACCAGGGAAGCGAATCTGATCTTGCACGTGGTCGATTGCGCTGATGACAACCGCCAGGAAAAAATCGAGGCAGTTAACAAGGTTCTGCACGAAGTTGGTGCCGGCGAAGTGCCGCAGTTGTTGATTTACAACAAGATTGATGTGGTAGGGTTTGACCCACGAGTCGATCTGGACGATCAGCAACATGCCTGGCGAATTTGGCTATCTGCGATAACCCGGTCCGGGTTCGACGGCTTGATCGAGGTTTTGCGCAATCGATTTTGCGAAAAAAGCGCCTTCTACAAACTGGTTTTGCAGAGTAATGAAGGTCAAATCCGGGCATTTCTGTTCGAATCAGGCGCAATCGAAAACGAAAATTACGAAAATAATGGCGATATTCACTTGAAACTGCGCCTTACGCCCTCATTATTTAAGGGTTTGCAACGAAGATTCGAGATTTCAGCAGATCGATTCAAGATACTGGATGATGCGCTTGCAGGAGCCGCATGATAGCCATTACAATCCGCACTCTTTAACGTGCCCGCAATTCACTGACCACTATTTCTGTATTTGGAGTTAACTATGCCCTGGAATGAACCGGGTAAGGATAAAGACCCATGGGGACAACGTAATAACGATGGGCCCCCCGACCTCGACGAGCTGTTTAAAAACTTGAAAAACAAGTTTGGTGGGCTGCTCGGTGGAGCAGGTAAGGGCAAAATTCCCAAAGTGCCCGGTGGCACTGGTAACCTGTCCGGGGTAATCGGGTTTTTCGCGGTCGCATTGCTGGTGGTATGGTCGTTGACCGGCATCTACATAGTCGACGAAGGTTGGCGCGGTGTGGAAACCCGGTTTGGTGAAAGAACCGTGGTTACCCAGGCTGGCCCACACTGGCATTTCCCGTACCCGATAGAAGATGTCGAACTGGTCAACGTGGCCGACATCCGCACCGCACGTAAAAATTCAAAAATGCTCACCAGCGACGAAAACATCGTCGTTATGAGTATCGAAATCCAGTACAACATCAAGGATCCGCAAAATTATGCGTTTGCGGTGTTTGATCCCGACCTTACGCTGGAGCAGACCGCCGAGACCGCTATTCGCGAGGTCGTTGGTAATAACGATATGGACCTGATTATCACCGAGGGCCGGGCGGTCGTCGGTAGCGAAACCAAGGAAATCATGCAGGACATTCTTGATTACTATAAAACCGGAATCAACGTGGTTACGGTCAACATGGACGAGGCGCAACCGCCGGAAGAAGTGCAGGATGCGTTCGAAGACGCGATCAAGGCTCGAGAGGATGAGCAGCGTATCATCAACGAAGCCAACGCCTATCGAAACGGGGTTGTGCCCCAGGCCCGTGGTGAAGGTGAAGGCTTGCTTGAACAGGCCGAAGCATACAAGACACGGGTGATTAAATCCGCACAGGGTGAAACCAGTCGTTTCAATCAGTTGCTGGCCGAGTACCAGCGTGCCCCCGAGGTGACTCGTGAGCGGCTCTACATCGACACCATGGAGTTGGTCATGTCGCGTTCGCCCAAGGTTATGCTCGATGTTCAGGATGGTAACAACCTGATGTTCCTGCCGCTTGATCAGTTATTTGGTCGCGCCGGGATGGGTGGTAACTCTGCTGGCGGACTACCCAGTTCAAACAGTGACAACCAATCCCTCATCGACGAATTCAAACGTAACGTAAATCGCAGCCGCGAGCGGGAGACACGGCAATGACCAATAATGCTCGTTTTGGATTTATCCTGTTGGCGGCAGTCGCTGCCGTTATCTACATGGCGACCTTTATCGTGCACGAACGTGAACTGGCGATAAAATTCAGACTGGGTGAAATCGTTGAAGCCGATTACCCACCCGGTATTTATGCGCAGATCCCAATCATCAATAACGTGCTCAAGTTTGACAGTCGGATACTGACCATGGATACGCCTTCGGAACGATTCCTCACGGCGGAAAAGAAAAACGTAATCGTTAACTCTTTTGCCAAGTGGCGAATCGACGATCCCAAGACCTTTTATACCGCGACCGGTGGTGACCAAAGGCAGGCTATTGCGCGCATGGCGTCCATCATCAACAACGAACTCAAGGGCAAGATTGCGTCGAAAACCATGCGCGAGGTAATTTCCGGAGAACGCGACACTATCATGCGGGAAGTGACCGACAAGGCCGGTGTCAAGATTAAGGATCTCGGGATCAAATTGATCGATGTGCGCGTGAAAAAGGTCGAACTACCGGAAAATGTCAGTAATAACGTGTATCGACGCATGGCCACCGAGCGACAGACTGTCGCCAAGGAGTTTCGTTCGCGCGGTGAGGAACAGGCCAAGAAAATTCGTGCTAACGCCGATCGACAGCGCGAAGAAATCCTCGCCGAAGCCTACCGCAAGTCGGAACAGATTCGCGGTGAAGGCGATGCCACGGCCGCCAAAACCTACGCCGATTCGTTTAACCAGGACCGGGAGTTCTACTCGTTTACTCGAAGCCTGAAAGCCTACGAGACGAGTTTCGGTAACAATCAGGATATCATCCTGCTCAGTCCGGATTCCGATTTTTACAAATTTTTCAAGGAATCCAAAGCAAAGTAATTAGCCGGCCAGTCAATTGAGATCTAAACGGGCGATTGCGATGTCGCCCGTTTTTTTGCGAGGCAAAGATGAACTGGGAAGACTTTTTAGCAGCAATGGCCCTGGTGTTGATATTCGAAGGTTTGATACCCTTTTTTAGTCCGCAAGGCTACAAGAATATGGTTCAGCAGATGGCGACAATGCCAGCACAAATGCTAAGAAATGTCGGCCTGGTTTTAATGATCATGGGCGTCATCTTCCTCTACCTGGTACGAGGGTAAAGGTGCCTGACCTGTCGAACAAGCGCTGGTTGCTGCCGGATGGTGTGCAGGAAACCCTGCCACCCGATGCCCTTGCGGTCGAATCTCTGCGTTTCAGCATCCTGCAGAATTTTCATCGTTGGGGTTATGACCTGGTGATGCCGGCGATGATCGAGTATATCGATTCGTTGCTCACCGGCACCGCACATTCACTGGATACCAGGACCTTCGCGCTGGTTGATCAATTGTCGGGTAAGCAAATGGGCGTGCGTTCGGATATGACCCCGCAGGTGGCCCGTATCGACGCGCATCTGCTGGCCGATGATGCCCGGCAGCAGCGGGTTTCGCGCCTGTGTTACTGCGGTCATCTGTTACATGCGATCGGTGACGGAATCAACTCGAGTCGCACCCCGTTACAAATTGGCGCCGAGATCTTCGGTAGTGACTCGATCAGCGCTGACGTTGAGGTTGTCAGTCTGATGGTCAACACCTTGCATGCTGTCGGTTTGCATAACGCATCGATCGATATCGGCCATGTCGGTATCTTCCGCAGCCTGGTAAAAAACACCGACCTCGATAGCGAGCAGGAAAACCGGCTGTTTGACATGTTGCAACGCAAGTCTATTCCCGACCTGCAGGCTTACCTGCAACAATTACCCCTAAGCGACCATTTATCAGGGCAACTGTGCCAGCTGGCCTTGCTCAACGGCGATATATCGGTCATCGACGAGGCACGCAAGCTGTACAGTGACGCGGGTGATGAACTGGCGGCAACCCTCGATTACCTGGATGAAGTTGTGCAATCGCTGCAGCAGAAATACCCTGCTACCCTGATCAATTGCGATTTATCCGAATTGCGTGGTTATAGTTATCACACGGGCCTGGTATTTGCCGCATTTTTGCCGGGGCAGGGTCGGGAAATAGCGCGTGGCGGTCGTTATGACGATGTCGGCAAGGTGTTCGGTAATGCAAGACCGGCGACCGGATTTAGTGCTGACTTGCTGAATCTTTACCAGCTTGGCGGCGCTGGCGGCCAATTCGAATCGGGCATCCTGGTACCGGATGACGACGATACGGCGCTGGCGGCATTGATTCTGCAATTACGCGGCGCAGGCGAACGGGTCGTGGTCGATCTGACACGAGGTAAGAGCAGCGCAACGGACCAGCAATGCGACCGGGTAGCGGTGCAGTCAAAGGGTAGCTGGATAGTGAACGAGGTTTAAAGATTTATGGCGAATACAGTTGTTGTAATCGGTACCCAGTGGGGCGATGAAGGCAAGGGCAAAATAGTCGACCTGCTGACCGATCAGGCCAGCGCGGTGGTGCGATTTCAGGGCGGTCACAACGCCGGTCATACGCTGGTGATCGATGGTGAAAAAACCGTGCTGCACCTGATTCCGTCAGGGGTGTTGCGCGCTAACGTCAAGTGCCTGATCGGTAACGGGGTGGTGCTATCTCCCGAGGCTTTACTGAAAGAGATGGCACAACTCGAAGCGACGGGTGTACCAGCACGGGAACGCCTCGTCATCAGTGACTCCTGTCCATTGATTCTGCCCTACCACATCGCGCTGGATCAGGCACGGGAAAAGGCCCGCGGCAATAAAGCGATCGGTACCACCGGACGCGGTATAGGCCCCTGCTATGAGGACAAGGCGGCACGGCGTGGCATCCGCGTCGGTGAAATGATGCAGGCGGAACACTTCGCCGCGCGCCTGGCCGAAGTGCTCGACTACCATAACTTTGCGCTGCAGCATTATTACCAGGTTGAAGCGCTGGATTACCAGCACATACTGGATCAGGCATTGGCCCAGGCCGACCAGATGCGGGATATGGTCGGCGATGTTACCGGCATTTTGCATCAAATGATGGCCGAGGCCGCACCGATTATGTTTGAGGGTGCGCAGGGCGCGTTACTCGATATCGACCATGGTACCTATCCTTATGTCACTTCTTCGACTACCACCGCTGGTGGTGCGGCGTCAGGCTCGGGCGTGGGGCCGCGTGATATCGATTATATTCTGGGTATCGTCAAGGCATACACCACGCGGGTCGGTGCCGGTCCTTTTCCGACCGAGCTGGACGACGCCTGCGGGCAACATATGGGTGAACGAGGCCACGAATTTGGCGCCACCACCGGACGTAAACGCCGTTGCGGGTGGCTCGACCTGGTGTCGTTGAAGCGTTCACTCAAGATCAATTCGGTCAGTGGCCTGTGCATTACCAAGCTGGATGTGCTCGACGGGCTTGAAAGCATCAAGCTCGCAGTCGCATATCGTTACCGCGGTGAAGAAACCACGAGCCCGCCGGCTGGCGCCGATAACTTTGCCGCCTGCGAGCCGGTCTACATTGAAATGCCGGGCTGGCAAGATTCAACAGTTGGACTAAAATCCTGGGATGATTTACCCGACGCGGCAATCGATTACCTCAGGAAAATCGAGGAAATCTGCCAGGTGTCGATCGATATCGTGTCGACGGGTCCTGATCGAGCTGAAACCATTGTTCTGAAGCATCCGTTTGAGAACTAGTACTTTGCTTCTGCATCGGTTGTGTCATTAAATCGATGCTTGTGGAGTCAAAGCAAATGTGTCAAATCATAGCAAAGCTAACTGTATTGCTGATGCTGCTGATTGCGGGTGTTGCAACAGCCGGGCAGGGTATCTGGCAGGATGCGAC
>JBATHL010000020.1:0-1553 GCA_049666745.1 Gammaproteobacteria bacterium | reverse complement strand
GTCATTGATGTAGCCATAATTTCAACTCTATAAATAGCTGAACCCGGCCTTCAGATAAACGACTTCGGTATACTAATTTGACCTGGTAAATTTACGCACTGGTTCTTTAAATGAAAACCTTCATTGCAGAATGTCGCCGTCGCCGAGTATTTCGGCTGGCGGCTCTGTATATCGTGGGTGCCTGGGTAGGCTTACAGGTGGCTGATCTGGCGTTCGAGAGCTGGAACATACCCTCGGTAGCGCTCCGCTACATCTGGGTCGGAGCCATTGTTGGCTTTCCGGTGGCGATGATTTTTGGCTGGTGGTTTGACATTGTCGGGGGCCGAATAATTCGTACACAGGACAGTGATGCTCCTGCCGATTTTTCGCTGCATCGTAGTGATTTCCTCATTCTTGCTGCGCTGGCCATCACGATTATGGCAACGGTTTATGGTGTAGTCACAGAGGTTTCAGCGGTCCGCGTGCCCGCAACGGACCAGCTAATTACCGCAGACGTAGATCCAGAATTGATCGCCGTATTACCCTTCAAGGATACAAGTTCCGACAAAGACAGTGCTGGCTTTCTGGCAAGCGGCATTCAGGATGATCTGCTCACCAGGCTGTCAAAAATAGGTGCATTGAAAGTGATATCGCGTACATCGGTCGAACGATATCGAAATACCACGAAGAGCATCAAAATAATTGGCGCAGAGCTTGGTGCTGGTAAGATTCTGGAAGCTGGTATTCAACGTATGAGAGACCAGATTCGAATCAATGTTCAGCTGATTGATACGGTAACTGATGAGCACATCTGGGCGGAAACCTATGATAGAAGTCTGACAGCAGCAAATGTTTTTGCAGTGCAATCGGAAATTGTTGAAACGATTGCTCAACAGCTGAAGGCAAACCTCAGCCCCCAGGAAACTCAGCAGTTGGCATCAATTCCGACAGAAAACTTTGCCGCCTACACCTCCTATCTCAAAGGCAAGCAGCAATCTAATACTGAATCGGTCACATCACTAACTGCTGCCATTGAGTATTTCAAGGAGGCCATAAACCTCGATCCGGATTTCGCATTGGCTTATGTTGGGCTTGCGGACGCCTATTTAACACTTAGTGCAAATTTTCGTGGTGGGCTACCTGTCGATGAGAGTATCGCACTTGCCGAACCACCTCTCGTTAAGGCACTGGAACTGGATGGCGGTCTTGGCCAGGCGTATGCAACTCTCGGGTTGTTGAAGGTACAACAAGGTGACCTACAAGCGGCGGAACAAGCCTACAATCACGCAATTTCTTTGCAGCCAAGCTACCCGCGGGTGTTCCGCCTATATGGCAAGTTGCGCTGGCAACAACGCAGGTTAGAAGAGGCGATGGAGTTATTTCAAAAAGCATTGGCACTGGATCCATTTTCCGCACCTGTAAACTTTGACATCGGCCGCATCTATGATGACTCGGGTGATTTCGAGGAAGCATTGACAAGATATCTACGGGTAATCGAAATAGAGCCGGATCACGCTTTCGCCTATGTCTACATTGCCGCTATTCATTACCTTGTAGACGGTCGAGTTGACGAG
>JBATHL010000019.1:0-5232 GCA_049666745.1 Gammaproteobacteria bacterium | reverse complement strand
GGGTCGGCAGGTCAGAATTCGGCGAGTTCATGATGGCCTTCATTTCATAAGGGCCGGTTTTCTTGAATTCTTTGATCGATTTGAGTACCGAATTGATGACCGAAGTCGTACCTTCACCGAGGTGGCGGTTCATACTGTAAACCGCATCATCGGCGGTGAACTTGGAACCATCGTGCCAGGTAACGCCTTCACGCAGTTTGAAGGTCCATTCGGTCGCGTTAGCATTTGGTTCAAACGACGTGGCCAGTTCCGGTTGTGGCGTCAGATCATTCGCATGCTGCACCAGGCTGTTATAAGTCGCTCGACCGCGGGTGTAATCGATGGTCGAAGTAAACAGAATTGGATCGAGCTGATCATCAGGGCCGTGCAGGTTGGACGCCATGCGCACCGAACCGCCTTTCTTCGGCGTTGCTGCGATTGCTGCTTTACCGTCGAATAGCAGGTGTTCCGCGGCGACCAGCGAGACGCCGGTGACCATGGACAGTTTTAGAACTTCACGACGGGAGAAACCGCCTCTTACCAGTTTTGCCACCAGGTCCTTGTCGGACTGGGTCAAATCCTGGTAATTGAGTTCGGATTTAGATTTATCGTCTTTCATTTTCACTCCTCGGGTTGGGTGTCTATACTTATTTTAATAACTATTTTATTAACCTGTGCTTAACCCACATGATTGCATTTTACTCGCAAGTTAAGGGGATTGCTGCTTATAATTGTCGTTAATATGACCCTAGACTAATGGTACTGAGTTTTATTGTCAAAGCATGTCGTTGCTGGATAATGCCGCCTATTCCCAATCTAGAGAGTGATCTCGTAACCCTATTAGTTTAGAGTACCGGCATTACCTGTCTTCATCTGTTATTGGACCTTAGCTTGTTCAAAACCCTCGGCACCGTCGTTTCCTTACTGCTCAGTTACGGACTATTGTTGCTCGCCAATGGTTTGTTTTCGACGCTACTCGGGGTACGCACCCAGGTCGAGGGTTTCTCTCCCACTCTGGTCGGGTTTATTGTCGCCGCGTACTTCATGGGCCTGTTGTTTGGAGGTCTGTTTGCCGGGCGCGTGGTCACCCGGGTCGGTCACATCAGGTCATTTGCCGCGTTCGCGTCGTTAATGTCGGTTTCAGCTTTGCTGTTCCCGATCTTTGTTACGCCGATCGCGTGGATGATTTTACGCATGCTCGGCGGCTTTTGCATGGCGGGCATGATCATGGTGACCGAAAGCTGGCTCAACGAGGCAGCGAGTAACAAAACCCGCGGCCAGATTCTGTCTTTCTACATGATTACCAACTACTTCGCTGCCGGTTGTGGGCAATTTCTGTTGACGGCCGGTGATCCGTCGCAGTTTCAACTGTTCAGCCTGGCGTCGATTATATTTTCGCTGGCATTACTGCCTGTATTGCTCACCCGCGCCAAGGCACCCGTACCGGTTCGTTCAAAAAGAATGCATGTCTGGACGCTTTATCGTATCGCACCGCTCGGTGTGTTTGGCGTGTTTTGCTGTGGATTGATTAATTCGAGCATCCATGGTCTGAGTCCGGTCTACGCGACCAATATGGGATTTTCAGAAGCGCAGTTGTCGACCTTCATGGCGGCCATCATCATGAGTGGCCTGTTTCTGCAGTTACCAATAGGCCATCTATCGGATCGCATAGGGCGTGGTCCGTTGCTGGTTTATATCCCGGTGCTGGTCGCACTGGCGGCTATTTCCATGGTGTATGCGCTCGAGTATACGTTCATCCTGATCGGGGCCATGGTATTCGGCGCCTTTGTGTTTACGCTCTACTCGCTGGCGGCAGCTACGGCCAACGACATGGTCAACGCCGATCAGCGGGTACAGGTTGCCGGCGCGTTGCTGATAACCTATGGTGCCGGTGCGGTGAGCGGGCCGATTCTGGCAGGCCAGTTCATGGCTTTGCTCGGCCCGCAAGGATTGTTTTTCTACTTTGCGCTGGTCTGCCTGTTGCTGTCGGCCTTTGCAATTATGATGCGACGTCGTCGTGCCGGCAGCCCTGACAAGCGCAAACCCTTTGTCGCGGTCCCGGCATCACAATCTACCTCCAGCCAGCTTTATCTTTCTGCGCATGACGAAGCGCCCGAACATGTTACGTTGATCGATATCGACGAAGACCCCGACAAGTAGTCAAAAGGTGGCAATCGAAATGCATCAGCCGCCGGGTGCGTTGAGCATAACGCATCGCAAGGTCTGGATGCTGGCCGGACCTATCATTCTCTCCAATATCTCGGTGCCGCTGGTGGGTGCGGTCGATACCGCCGTGGTGGGACATTTACCCGAACCGCATTCGATTGGTGCGGTTGCACTGGGTGCGCTGATATTCAGTTTCCTTTACTGGGGGTTCGGTTTTTTGCGCATGGGCACCACCGGATTCATCGCGCAGGCCTACGGTGCCGGCGACTGGCGCGGCTTATCGGATACATTGCTGAGGGTTTTATTTCTCGCGCTTGCACTCGGCCTGGTCACAATCATTATCGGTTGGCCTTTAATCGATTTCGTGCTTTACCTGATCGACAGTAGTCCAGTCGTGGAAGGGCTTGCCACCGACTATGCGCAAATTCGAATCTGGAGCGCCCCCGCGGTGCTGTGCGTTTATGCCTTCACCGGGGTCTTTATCGGCATGCATAACACGCGTGCTGCTTTCGTGCTACAGCTGATACTCAATATAACCAATATGCTGCTCGATCTCTTATTCGTGCTCGGTTTTGGCTGGGGTGTCGAGGGAGTCGCGCTGGCGTCGGTGATTGCGGAGTACCTGGCCATGTTCTGTGGCTTTTACCTGCTGCGTATCCCGATCCGAAATGCGTTCGAACATTTTACCCGGGCCCGGCTACTCGAACCTGCTGCCCTGAGCAATCTGGTTAAAGCGAATACCAATATCTTCATCCGCACGCTATGCCTGTTATTCGCCTTCAGTTACTTTACTGCCAGGAGTGCCAGCCAGGGCGAAGTCATCCTGGCGGCTAACGCTATTCTGTTACACCTGCAAAGCATTATGGCCTACGGGTTAGACGGGTTCGCGCATGCGGTCGAAGCTCTGGCTGGCAGCGCCTACGGCGCCGGCCGGCAGCGTGAATTTCGTCGTGCGGTTAAACTCACCACTGTCTGGGGCGCGCTGATTGCATTACTCGCCGGCGCTATATACTTCCTGTTTGGCGCCGCGATAATAAATCTGTTTACCGGAATCGATGCCGTTGCCGAAACCGCGTTGCGCTACCTGCCATGGATGATCATCGCGCCAATCCTGTCAGTATGGAGCTTCCAGCTGGATGGCATATTCATCGGCACCGGGCATACTCGTGAAATGCGCAATGCGATGCTGATTTCGATGCTTGCCTATGTTGCGCTGTTGCAATTGACCATTCCGCTGTTCGGCAATCACGGTTTGTTCCTCGGGCTGGCATTTTTCATGTTGATCCGTGCCGTATCGCTGCTATTCTATTTTCCCGCAATCGAGGCCGCGATTCGCGCCTCCAATGAGCCTGATTAATGCTTTATCTATCATTCTATAAGCGCACGAAACAACATGGCATGATCCTAAAATGAAAATCAGCGGGCAAGACGGAAAACACCGCTTTCTGCTGGGTGCGCTGTTTATGGGCCATCTGACCAATGACTGGGTGGCGGGAACCTTGTGGTTGCTGGCACCGGCGATTGCGGCCAGCATGGGCCTGGGGCCGGCCGAAGTCGGTTTGATCCTGACCATCAATGGCATCGGTGCCGGCCTGGCCTATATTCCCGCGGGCGTGATTTCCGATCGATCGACCCGACCCGGATTCCTGATGTTACTCAGTTTCTGGTGGGTTGCCATCGGCTACTTGAGCGCAACCCTGGTGCCTGGATTCTGGGCGATCACGCTGTTGCTCGCGTTTGGCGTTATGGGAGATGCCTTCTGGCACCCGATTGCAACCGGGGTACTGGTCAAGGAGATGCCGCAGCGTCGCGCCCATGCGCTCGGCATCCATGCGGTGGGCGGCAGCATCGGCGCCGAGGTGCTGGGACCGCTTAGTACCGGCTTTCTACTCGGATTTTTCGACTGGCAGACCACCTTGCAGATCCTGGTACTACCGGCCGTAATCATGGGCTTGCTGTTCATTCCGATCGCCACCCGGATTACGCGTGACAGTCCCGGTCAGATTACCCATATTGATTTCAGGGGTCTCGCCCGCCAGTGGTTCAAACCCGCGGGTTTGGCGTTGATGCTGGTCATGATTCTTTACAACATGGCGCTGGTAGCGCAACTGGCGATGGCGCCGCTTTATTTTCAGAACGAACATGGGTTGTCACCATTTCATGCCGGTTTGATTTTCGCTGCAATTTTGATGATAGGTTCTATTTTTCAGCCATTTTTCGGCAAGTACACCGATAGCAGAGGGCGCAAGCCGATGATTTTACTGGTGCTGTTTGCCGCCAGTTTTTTCGCCCTGTTTGCCGGTCTGAGCGATAGTCTTTACTGGGCGGTTCTGGGCTTGCTGCCAGCGGTGGCAATTCTGACCGCGGTGCGTCCGGTGATACTCGCGGCGGCGGTTGAATATACCGGTAAAGCCGAGGCCACTACGCTCGGTATCGTGTTTACCATATTAGACGGGGTGGGCATGTTCGGCGCGCTGCTGGCGGGCCTGATAGGTGAGTTCGAATTGCGTTACGCGTTTATCATGGCGGCAGCGATGGCGCTTGTCGCGGCGGTGCTTTGCCTGTTTCTGAAATTTACAAATATTTCGACCAACGCCGATCACGTCGTCGTCTCGCAAGTCGCTAGTCCAGCTGATCCTTGATAATGTCGTATAGCTCGGGGCGGTTTGCCGCGACTTCGTCAATACTTAATCCTTCCAGCGAATGCGGGTACTTAAGCCACTGCGCGGTTTCGTACAGGTAGTAATCCGGTATCCGCTCGGTCTGCTTGCGGGTCGGCTTGTAATAGGGCACCGCGACACGAATATCATGTGGCGTATTTAATCTGGCTTTATCCTGTAAATGAGCAATGACAGCTTCAATCGTCAAGCCGGTGTCAAACACGTCATCGACGATCAGCAGACTATCTTCCCGGGTGCAGTTCTTGATCAGGTAATTCATGCCATGGATCCTGATTTCATTCGCCTGCCCATCGATGCCGCTATATGACGACGTACGTATCGCAATATGGTCGGTCTCGATGCCATACCATGCCAGCAACTCCTGCACAGCGATACCCATGGGTACGCCGCCGCGCCAGATGGCGAT
>JBATHL010000018.1:0-2366 GCA_049666745.1 Gammaproteobacteria bacterium | reverse complement strand
GTAGTAGAGGTCGAGGTTGAGCCAGCTGTTGACCCCGAGGTTGATGACGGGATGGTAACGCAAGCTGAAGTCGAACCTGCCAGCGAAGAGGTTGCCGCAGTCGAAGCGGAGGTCACCGACGAGCAGCTGACAGGAGCAGAACCCGGGGTTGAGCCTGAGACCAGGCTCGAGGCAGAAAACGTCACTGTGCTCGAGCTCGAGAATGTCTCCGAATCCGCGGCGCAGGGTACGATGACTGCGGAACCGGGTACTGCTTCTGATACGGATGCGGTGTTAGTCGAGGAAACTGCTTCCACTCAGCAGGAAACAGCGCTTTCCGACGTGGCGGCAATAAGCCAACAGGATCAGGCCGAGCCCGAAGCCGAGTCATCGGATACCAGCCGGCTTCAGCGTGAACTAAAAATATCTCGCGACTGGATTAAAAGCAAGGCGGAGTCTGTCGGTACCATGCAGATACTGATGCTCAGCTTTAAAACCTTTGATGAAGCGGTTTACTACGAGTATGTCGATTCCCTGGCCCGCAAGCAGGTCGATACCACGCAAATCAGGATTTTCAAGACTTACACCGGTGGTGCCGAGGTCTACAGCGTTTTCTTCGGCGAGTATGCCAGCCGGAAGGCGGCCTTAAAGGCGAAAGGTGATCTGCCGGAAGTGCTCAGGAAAACTGCGCCGATCCCGCGCAGTGTGGGCGGAATTCTGCAGGAAATTCGACGACTCGAGGCAGAAAGTTAGTTATATTTTGGCAAGCTACGGAGAGACGGTTTGAACTTACATTACGACATGATAGTAATTGGTAGTGGGCCGGCCGGTAAACGCGCTGCCATTCAGGCCGCCAAGATCGGCAAGAAAGTGTTGCTGGTCGAAAAAAATGAAGTCGTGGGCGGGGTTACCGTGCACACCGGGACTATCCCCAGCAAGACCTTGCGTGAAACCGTGCTGTTTCTATCCGGCTGGCGTCAACGCGGCATTTACGGGCGTAGTTACAAGGTTAAAGATCATATAACCGCGGACGATCTCAAGCAGCGCCTGACATCGACACTCGGCCATGAAATCGAAATCATCCAGCACCAGTTGATGCGTAACAACGTGGACATCGAGTATGGACATGCGCGCTTTACCGGTGAACATAGCGTCAGTGTCGAAAACAATGATGGTAACGTGAATGATTTTACTGCCGACTATTTCGTCATCAGTGTTGGCACCAGGACACGGCGGCCGGATAACGTACCTTTCGATGGTGATGCCATCATGGATAGCGATGAAATTCTGAAGCTGAACCGCATTCCAAAGAAATTGCTGGTGGTCGGTGGCGGGGTGATCGGCCTCGAATACGCCACCATTTTCAAGGCGCTGGATATCGAAGTCACGGTGCTCGAAAGCAATGAGTACATTCTCGGCTTTGTCGACCGCGAAATTGTCGATGAACTGATTCATCACCTGCGTGATTGTAATATCCAGGTGCGTGTCAACGACCAGATCAGCACCATCAACAAATTTGACGATGGCAAGGTGGTGGTCAAGTTCAAAAGCGGCAAGAGCATGGCGGTCGATACGGTGTTGTTTGCTGCCGGCAGGCAGGGCGTTACCGATGACCTGTCACTGGACAAGGTCGGTATCGAGGCCGATAACCGCGGCCGCATTCCAGTGAACGAGGATTACCAGACGGTTCAGTCGCATATCTATGCGGCCGGTGACGTCATTGGTTTCCCGAGCCTGGCATCGACCTCGATGGAGCAGGGACGGTATGCCGCCTGTCATGCTTTCGGAACCGACGTGTCCAGCCAACCGGAACTCTTTCCCTATGGTATTTACGCTGTACCTGAAATCAGCATGGTGGGATTAACCGAACAGGAATGCAGTGAACGCTCGATCGCCTACGAGGTCGGTATCGCGCGGTTTCGTGAGACCGCACGCGGGCAAATCATCGGTTTGCGCGAAGGCATGTTGAAAATGCTGTTTTCTATCGAGACGCAAAAATTGCTCGGCGTGCATATTATCGGTGAAGGTGCGACCGAACTGGTGCATATCGGGCAGGCGGTTATTTCGCTCGGTGGCACGCTCGATTACTTCGTACAAACCGTGTTCAATTATCCGACCCTGGCCGAGGCCTACAAGGTCGCCGCGCTCGACGCCTATAACCGTATGACATTCTAGTTGCGCTACTCTCGCGCTTTTCAACGCCATCACGTGGCTATCACGAGACTGTCATACCGCAGCCCCAGCCTTCGTAATTCTGTCATCCCGCGGCTCGACCCGGCCCCAGGCCCCCCCAATTCTGTCATCCCGCGGCTTGACCGCGGGATCCAGTAACGGTCTAGACGCCTCTGGATACCGCGGTCAAGCCGCGGTATGACAATTGTAAGAGT
>JBATHL010000017.1:0-15183 GCA_049666745.1 Gammaproteobacteria bacterium | reverse complement strand
ACCAGTGGCAGGGGTCCGTCACCCAGTTCTGCGGGGGTAACTGCAGCGGCGCCACCGGCCTTCAGTGCGTTAAGTTCCTGCAGCAGCGGGGCGACGGTCGACTCGATATCTGCGTCGGTGTAACGCGGCGTAATATGCTGCGGGCAATTCCAGTCAAACGCTTCAATGCGGATGACGAAACCTCGTTCCACCACGGCACGGTAGTCGTCCAGTTCCAGTTGTGCCAGCAAATCGGGTTCGTCGTAACCCACCAGGCGCACGCGGCCGAGCATTTTCAGTCGCGTGCGGTTTGGATAGTCCATGAAGAACAACGATACGCGGTCATCTTTGCGCAAATTGCCGACACTGACGTATTGGCGGTTGCCGCTGAAATCGGCAAAACCAATGGTTTGCGCGTCGATAACGCGCACGAAGCCGGCCTGTCCGCCGCGGTGCTGCACGTAAGGCCAGCCGGTTTCGCTGACACTTGCCATGTAAAAACTGTCGCGCGCGCTGATGAAACTGGCTTCGCGTTCACTGAGCAGGTGGTTAAAGTCTTCGCCACCATCGAGTGAAGCATAGCCCGCGCGGCTACCGAGTTGTTGCTGCACTTCGCGTACCGAATCGGTGAATGCAATTTCTGCAAATCTGTGTCCCATGAGCCTGCTCCGTTGTTAAGTATCAGTCTTCAATTAGTGGGCCTGAGCAATCGGCGACAGCGCTGCCGACAACTCAGGCCCTGTCGTTATGACGCCAGTTTCAATTCAACTTTTGGAAAATCGATTTCGACTCGACTGGCCTTGCCGATGATGTTGGAGAGAATATTCAGACCGACGTGGGTGATGATTTCGACGATTTCGGCATCGCCGTAACCGGCATTGCGCACCGCCAGGATTTCCGCGGTGGTGACTTCACCACTATGCTCTGCCAGCGCTGCGGCGAACTTGACCGCTGCCGCTGCTTTCGTATCTTCGCTGCTGCCAGCACGATTGGCTTCGATCTCGGAGTTACTGAGACCAGTCTTGCGGCCGATAGCGGTATGCGCCGATACACAGTAATCGCAGGCGTTTTGCTGTGCCAGAGCCAGCGCGATGCGCTCACGGGTTTGCGGCTCCAGGCTACCCTGGCTCGAGATTTCATGCAGGCCCAGGAAAGCCTTCAGCGCGGCTGGTGAATTGGCGAATACCTTGAGGAAGTTTGGCACCATGCCAAGTTGGGATTCGATGGCATCGAGTAACGGCGCCTGTTCGGCGTTGGCGACTTCGCGAGTGACTACATTGATACGACTCATTTTTAATCTCCTGAAAATTAGGTTGTTGGTTTACTCGCGGTACCCACTGCACCGGAAGTGGAGAAACTATAGAAAATTCCGATTGAAAAAAGAATAGTCGATAATTACAATTAATTATTCCTATAAATGGAATAATGTATGGATCGCTTTCATTTGATGAGCGTTTACATCGCGGTTGCGGAAGAGCAGGGTTTTGCCAGTGCCGCACGCAGGCTGGGTATGTCGCCGCCCGCGGTTACGCGGGCTATTGCAGCGCTGGAACAACGCCTGGGCGTCAGGCTGTTAAATCGCACCACACGCCATGTGCGTACTACCGAGGCGGGGCATCGTTATCTCGAAGATGCGCGCCGCGTACTGGACGAGGTCGATGCCGTCGATCAGGCGGTGAGCGGGATTAATGCCGAGCCGCGTGGTCACCTGGCGATCACCGCGCCGGTGATGTTTGGCCGCATGTTTGTCATGCCTGGCATCGTCGAGTACCTGGAACGTTACCCCGCGACCGAAATTTCCGCATTATTGCTTGACCGTGATGTAAACCTGCTCGCGGAAGGCATAGACGTCGGCGTGCGTATCGGGGAATTGCCGGACTCGAGCATGCGCGCGCTGAAGGTGGGATCGGTGCGCCAGGTGGTATGCGCATCGCCCGGCTATCTGCGTCGTTATGGTAAGCCCGAACGGCCCCAGGATCTTTCCGCGCATACGTTGATCAATTCCAGCGCCGTCAGCGATGTACCGAACTGGATATTCAACGCCGCGCAGGGGATGCGTAACCAGCGCATCCAGCCGCGACTGGTAGTCACTTCAAACGCCGCTGCGGTCGAAGCGGCACTGGCGGATTTTGGTTTAACCCGGTTACTGTCCTACCAGGTAGCGCCCCAACTCGCTGACGGTAAGCTGCAGATTGTGCTCGAAGAATTCGAAGTCGAGCCCAGACCGATTCATATCGTGCATCGCGAAGGACGTTTCGCGTCACCCACGGTGCGCAGCTTTATCGATTTCATCGCGGCGCGATTGCGTGGTGACAGTTTGCTGAATTGAACTGTATCTTGCTCCGCCCGGGGTAAACCGGATCATTTTCGGTTAGCTTGTATTTGCGGCATGATAGGGCCAATATCGCCAGCAGACGCGATCAGTAAACAGGGGAAAATCATGAGCGAAATATTTGTTCGACAGGCGCCGACAGGTCTTGTCGGCCTGCCGCAGGCAGAGTCACTCGACTTCGATTCGAGCCGAGTCGAGTGGCAGGATTGTGGCGCGCAAGGTTTTCGTATCAAGCCCTTGCTGGAAGATACCGAGGCGGGATTGCGTACCTGGTTGATGCAGGTCGATGCAGGCGCGTTTTCGCCGTTGCATGCCCATGATGAAATCGAGCAAATCTACGTCCTGGAAGGCTCCTTTTACGATCAGGTAAGAACCTACCGTCCGGGAGAATTTATCGTCCGGGCGCCCGGCGCAATGCACAGCGCCGGGAGTGAGGATGGCGCGGTTGTTTTACTGTTCTATTCACCGGCAAGCAGTGACTAATGAGCGAGTTAACCCGCGCTACGTAACAAGTCGTCGAGCCGCGCATAAAATTCTGCCGTCAATGGCCAAGCGCTGAGAGAATTTGCCGGTGAAAGCGGTGCAAGCCGGATTCTGAATACCAGTTATCCCCGTCATCGGCGACATAGCGTCCCTGATCGTAGCCCAGCGACCCGAGTCCGCGATGGACACTCTCGACGATAGCGATGTCCTCGGCATTGAATTCATCGGCAAACAGGTCTCTGAGCGCTTCGAGCTCAGGCGAGACTTCGCCGTTTACCGATAGCAGATCGATACGTTCGCGGCACCGGTCCGGTCCGTCGGGCGCCATGCGAATCACGATCAGGTTTTGACAACCCGGCAGGCTCAACATGCAGGTATTCGGCCACAGCGTCCAGGACAGGTACGGAGAACCCGGTTCGAGTTCAAGACCGGGAAATCCCGCCTTTGAGCGTGACTCGAAAAACGCATAGCGTTGCTCGGATCGAGTACATTTCCCGGTACGGTTATCGAGTACCCTGGATAGTTTCTGATGCGCAACCGAAATGTGATACCCCTCGGAAAAATTATCGACGACAATTTTCCAGTTGGCGGCAATATCGAAGTCGAGCTGAAAAGCGGTGGCGAAGCGATCGAAATCCGGCAGGTGATCGCTAAATGTTTGCTCTAACCCCGGGTAATCCGACGCAAAGTCGGCTGCCGTTTTATCCAGGTTAGCGAACAGCAAACCGCCGCAGTTGGCCAATGCGACGGGTTTCAAGGCAAACTCCGCGGCATCGAAATTCTGCAACTGATCGGTATGCGGTGCCTGAATCAGTTTTCCGTCGAGAGCGTAGGTCCAGGCGTGATAAGGGCAGACGATGCGTTTTTTGCGCGTGCCGCTGTCGCTGAGTAATTCGTGTCCGCGGTGCTGGCAGACGTTGAAAAATGCGTTCAGCATCGAGTTTTGATCACGTACCAGGAAAATACACTGATCGGCGACGCGCTCGACACGATAGTCGCCCGGGTTCGGTACCTGGCTGGCATGGCCGACATAGCACCAGCTTTTGTGGAAAATATTATCCAGCTCCTGCCGATGAATCTGCGGATCATGATAGTAGCGTGAGGGCAGGGTAGGCGACAGACGTGCATCGACATTGAACGCGCCACGCTCTCCTGCGGGTAACTCGGAATTTTTCATCGGCTCGATCGCTGAAACCTGTAATGGATACCGGGCAATCAGATCACGACTTGCAAAAGCTGTCCAGCTTAGCGGGATATCTCGCCGGGTTATGGCCGGAATTTGCCCCGCGATTTACCGGTCACAGGTTTAATTGAGTACACTAGCGCCTTCGACCAGTGATTGAGACAGCACAAATGACGGCAGACCAGGCGACTGATTTTATGGGATGCATCCGCGAAGGGGAGTTCGTGCTCATGGATGGCGCCCTGGGTACCGAACTGGAACGACGCGGCGTGCCCTTTGCAGGCGAGGGCTGGAGTGCGCTCGCGGTGCGTGATCATGGCGACGTGGTTCGCCGGGTCCACGCAGACTATATCAAGGCGGGGGCAAAGCTGCATATCGTCAACAGTTTTGCGCTGGCGCGCCATGTGCTTGAGCCGCTCGGCCTCGGCGATCAGTTCGAGCAGCTGAACCGACGGGCGGTTGAACTGTTCGATGAAGCGGCGCAGGAGGTTGGCGTCGCCCGCAATACATTATGGGCCGCGGGGTCACTGTCTACTTTTGCCGCAAATTCTGATCGCTCATTGTTACCCCGGGGCGAAGCGTTGGTGACCAATTACAGCGACCAGGCGAAAGTCCTGCTGGCCGCGGGAGTCGATTTATTCGCGCTGGAAATGTTGTTCGATATAGACGTCAGCCTGGCGATGTTAACGGCGGTTGAAGGGCTCGGGTTACCGGTAATACTGGGTTTTACCTGCGAGCGGGATCCGGGCGATGCGACAGCGCTGATTACTCACGGTGGCATGGGTAGACAGGTCTGGTCGCTGGAGGCAGTGCTGCGCAGGGTGATTGATGCCATCGAATCGAATGATGTCATTCTGTCGATCATGCACAGTGAAGCCGAGGTAACCGATGCCGCGCTGGAATTATTGAGCCGACACTGGGACGGCCCGGTGGCGGTATACCCGAATTCGGGGCATTTCGTCGATTTGCACATGCAGTTTGATAGCGTTTGCAGTGTAGAGGCATTCCAGCGTGCTGCGCAAAAATGGATTACCGCCGGGGTTCAGATCGTCGGTGGTTGTTGCGGGATCGGACCTGCGCACATACAGGGTCTGGGACGCTGAGCCGATGCACTATCCCGTTAACAGTCGCGACCAGGGCTACATAGCCATGCATTGTCCCGCTTCCGTATGAAAGTATCGATCCTGTTACTGGCCACGCTGGCCCTGCTGCCGGTCACCGTCGACCAAGTCGCTGCGCAAACTGCACCGACTTTGTCCGACGAAGCCCTGGTGCAGACGCTGCGCGAGGGTGGGTTCAATATCTATTTTCGCCATGCCGCGACCGACTGGTCGCAGTCTGATGAGGTCAACGAGAAAGGGGACTGGTTGAGCTGTGACAGTTCCCGCATGCGCCAGCTCTCTGCCGACGGTCGGCAGACATCTATCAACATCGGTGAGTCTATTCGAGCGCTTGGGTTACCGGTTGGCAAGGTGATGGCTAGCCCTTATTGCCGCACGGTCGAAACCGCGGAGCTGATGCAACTGGGTGCGGTGGAAGCGACAACCGACGTCATGAATTTGCGGGCTGCCGATTATTTTGGCGGTCGTGGCGCAATTGTCGGCAACGCTCGAAAGCGCCTTTCAACCGAACCGGCTGTGGGTACTAACACGATTATCGTGGCACACGGCAATGTTGCGCAGGCAGCGACCCCGGTTTATCCGGGAGAGGGCGAAGCGGTCATATTCAAACCCGACGGCGCGGGGGGATTCAGCTATGTCGCCCGCATTGCTCCCGATGACTGGTCGCGAATTATAGCTCGGGTGCTGCGCTGAAGCGTGAAGCGGGAATTGATAAATCAGCCACTACTCGTCGCAGTATTATTGTTTAAATTAAATCGCTTCTGGTAACTCGACATGAATGACAAGCTCACAATTACCGCCGACAGCCTGGGTTTACAGGACGTGGTCGATGTCGCCCGCAACGACCGCAAAATTGCGATTAGCCCGACTTTGCTGGCGCAGTTCGATGCCACCAAGGCCTATATCGCCGAGCACTGGATGCACGATGAAGCGCCGTTGATCTACTCGCTGAACACCGGTGTCGGTTCGTTCAAGGATCGCCGCGTCGACGTGTCGGATATCGAGCAGTATCAACGCAACCTGATCCTCTCCCATGCGACCGGGCTGGGCGAGGCGTTCGCGCGTGACGTGGTGCGGGCGACCCTGTTGTTGAGGCTGAATGCATTTGCAGCCGATGTTTCGGGTATTTCGTCGGCACTCGCACAACGCTTTGTCGACTTTCTCAATGCGGGATTGACGCCGGTGGTGCCCTGCCAGGGTTCGGTTGGAGCGTCGGGCGATCTCGCGCCGCTGGCACATCTTAGCGGTGCGCTGTGCGGTTTTGCAGAAGCCGAGATTGACTACCAGGGCAGGCGTCTTGCTGCCGCGCAAGCCATTGAACAGGCTGGACTGGAAGTGGACCTGGTGCTGGGTGCCAAGGATGCGTCGGCCATGCTCAACGGTTCCACGGTCTCGCTGGCGATTGCAGCGCTTGCGGTTGCTGATGCCGAGAACGTAGTACGTCATGCCGATCTCGGCCTCGCGTTGTCGCTTGAAGCGATGCGCGGGGAAAAAGACGCGTTTGATCCTGCCCTGCATGCAACCAGGCCACACAAGGGCCAGGCACTGGTAGCGCGTAATGTCTTGTCGATGGTTGGTCAATCGCAACGCATGACGGCAGCCGCACGCGACCTGGTCTTCCCCGGAGAAGACCGTGCCCCGGGCCAGCCCGCTTCCAAACGGGTGCAGGATCCCTATTCGATGCGCTGTGCTCCTCAGGTACATGGGCCTGCGCGGGATGCGCTGGCCTATGTTCGCGGCGTGATTGAAACCGAGATCAATTCAGCCACTGACAATCCGTTAATCCTCCACGATGGCGATAATCGGCGCGCTATTTCCGGCGGCCATTTTCATGGCCAGTACGTCGCGCAGACAATGGATTTCCTGGCCATTGCATTGGCCGACCTGGCATCGATTTGCGAGCGCCGTGTTGCCCGCCTGATCGATCCGGTGATGAGTTTTGGACTGGCGCGCAACCTGGCATCAGGCACTCCGGGGCTTAATACCGGATATGCGACGGTGCAGTGTTCGTTGTCTTCATTGGTGATGGAGAACCGTACCCTGGCAACCCCCGCTTCTGTCGATTCGATTCCCGGTAAAGGCAATGCCGAGGACCATGTCTCCAATTCCACCTGGTGTGCGCGCAAGGCGGCACAGGTGAGCGCAAATACCGCCACGGTAGTCGCCGGCGAAATACTGGTTGCCGCACAGGCGTTGTCGATGGTGGATGATATTGCGGCCGGGTTTCCGCCTGCTGGCCCAATGCGGGCGCTGGTTGAGGCGCTGCGCGAAGTAGTGCCGCAACGTCAGGACGGCGATGTCTGGTTTGCGGCCGATATCAAGCGCGCGCTGGCGCTGCTCGAAAGTGCAAGCCTGCTGGATGTGCTCGACAGTGTCGGCGTACAAATCGAGTAGACCGGCTCGACTGATTAATGCCAATGGTAATGGACGCACCTGTCCTGGTTGCTAGCGGCGTTGATTAAGTCGCAGCAGTATGTCTGCTGATGTACTAGTATGTGCGCCAATGGCCTCCAGATACTCCTCCACAACCGGTTCGATATTTCGCGTTTCATCGCTGAAGCGAGCCTGGCGCTGGGGCTTGCTATTGCTGCTGGTGCTGGTGGTGCTGGATGTCGGCTACCTGGTCGGGATCTGGCCGCAGTGGGAATTGTACCGCAAGGGTCCGATACAACGTTCCAGCTTCATCCAGGATTACGAGACCGAACGTCAGCGACACCCGGACTGGCCAAAGCTTCGTTGGAACCCGGTGTCGATACAGACCATTCCAAAAGCCATGATGCGGGCCGTCATCGCCGCCGAAGATAGTCGTTTTTATGAGCACGATGGCGTCGACCTCGAGGCCTTCAAGGAGGCGATGGAGCACAACCTGTCAGAACAACGTATGGTCTATGGTGCCAGCACCATTTCCCAGCAGACAGTGAAGAATATGTTCCTCAGTCCATCGCGAAATCCGTTGCGCAAATGGCATGAACTCTGGTTGACGATTGGCATGGAACAAAATCTTTCCAAGAAACGTATTCTCGAACATTATCTCAATGTCGCGGAATTCGGCAGGGGCATTTACGGTGTCGATGCGGCGGCGCGATATTACTGGGGAATTCCCGCCCGCCGGCTCAACAGTCGCCAGGCCATCGAGCTTGCGGCGACGCTGCCATCGCCGGTGAAAAATAATCCGCGCACAGCAACCTCCTCGTTCCGTAAGCGTGTGCGCAAGATTCGTCGCTATTTTTAACTGCAGTAAATAACAGACCGGCAGGGTTGTAAGTTAAACGCTTACCGTAGCGCGTAAGCGGGCTGTTTTCGCAGTCCTCTGAAATAGAATGTAAACTTCAGGTAAATTTTGTGCGTTAATATTTACCGACCTGTGTCTAAACAGGCGCCGATCCAGTGCGTAATCTGGGCTCTCAACAACTGAACCAGTAAACCCGGTTTAAGGAGCCAATTATGCAAACCAATCAAACATCCAGGCATCAAAACCAGTCCTGTCTTTCACGTTACTCTCTAGCCGTTGCAGTACTGGCTGTACTGCAGGCACCACTATCGCAACCCTTGTCGGCAGGCACTGAAATCACCAAACAAAATTTTCAACTGGCGCCGCAGCAGGCGCCGCAGAATTCTCCGACCGTTGCCGGGCAGACTATGGATACCCCTAAAATCCAGTTGGCTATCATCCTCGATACCAGCAATAGTATGGATGGCTTGATCGACCAGACACGCAACCAACTATGGCAGGTGGTCAACCAGTTTTCTACCGCCAGGCAAAACGGGATTTCCCCCATCCTGGAAATTGCGTTATTTGAATATGGTAATGACAGCAATGCAGAAAGTGCCGGATTTGTGCGCATGTTTAGCCAGTTTACGCGCGAGCTCGACCAGGTGTCTGCAGGCCTGTTTTCGCTAACCACCAATGGCGGCAGCGAATATTGTGGTTATGCGATCGAGACCGTTGTCAACAAACTGCAATGGAGTCGTTCTGACAGTGATATCAAAACTATTTTCATTGCCGGTAACGAGTCGTTTGCTCAAGGTCCTGTCAGTTTTCACGAGGCGGTCAGGCTGGCCGGTCAACAGGGTATTACCGTTAATACTATCCATGCCGGCTCACATCAGGAAGGGATCAACGATGGCTGGCAAACGGCCGCCGTGATGGCCGGCGGTGATTATATGAGCATTGATGCCGATCAACAGGTGGTGCATGTAGTGGCGCCCCAGGATGCAAGGATTGCCGAGCTCAACGCTGAACTGAATCAAACCTATGTTCCCTACGGCAGTAAAGGGGCAGAAAACGCGCAGCGCCAAATGGAACAGGATGAACTCAGTAGCGACATATCCGCTGGCTTACTGTCACAGCGAGCGGTATCCAAATCTTCATCTTTCTATAACAACGCTAACTGGGACCTGGTCGATGCACTGAACGAAGGTGAAGTGGATGAAAAGGAGCTGGTAGTAATCGAAGATACACAATTACCGGAGCCCATGCAGGGTCTGTCAGCGCAGCAGAAAGTTGATTATGTTCAGGAAAAAGCGACACAGCGAAAAATAATCAAACAGGAAATTTCCGCGCTAAGCCGCCTGCGAGCAGCTTTTGTCGCCGAGGCAAAACGCGAACAGGTTGCGGCATCTCCGAGTGTAAGCGATGCCTTGACCAGCGCGGTTAAAAAACAGGCGCGGCAAAAGAATTTTGTATTCGCAAAGTAATCTGCCTGGATAATAGAGGGGTCGCATTTGTTTTGCCGGATTAGGCTGCAACAAATGCGGCCTTTCTTATTGGGCAAGCAGGGCGTCTTTGAAGTCTGTGTAGCCGTTTTCGCCCCAGTCACCTTCGCAGCGTGCGGCGCGTTCGAGTAACCAGCCTTCGGCGTCAGGCTGGGTAAGCAGGTCGGCGCCGAAGTCTTCTTCGACTAATGCCGGCGTACCCGGCGGGAATTCGCGGTCGAACATGCTGGCTGCCATCAGCTCGCCCATGGTCGGACGGGGATGGCCGTCAGGACGGTAGTATTTGCTCGACGTGACCGGGGACAGTACACCTTCGAGAGTAACGGCATTCACATAGGAAAAGTCGAAATAGCTTATCCTGGCATTACACATGGTCTGTTTACGTCGCAGAAACCCGAGTGCGGAGAGTTCCTCGACAGCCGACAGGTCACAGCTCTGCTGGCGCACATGGGATGGGGTGAAGTAAGCGTAAACGTCGACGCCGTGCTCACAGAATCCATCGATCATTACTTCGAGTTCCATCAGTTCCGCGCTGCCAAACCAGGAAGGCGAATCTGGCAGGGACGGCTCCGACTCCGTGCCGGGCTCGGGAAATATACGTTGCCTGGCTATTTCCATCTGCCCGCTGCGCCGGGTATGGTCCGCTTGCTCGTAAGCCTCCAGGTAGGTGGATGGGGCGGCGCCGCTATCACGCGCCCGCAGGGTCGAAATGAGCTTCAGATTGGCGCCTGTCGCCGCGCCGCTAAGGGCCAGCGAATAGGTTCTCTTCAGTGCCACCCATTGATTGGGTTTATGCCCGGGGTCGACATCCAGAATAGATTCATCGAAGCCGTACCTGACGCGGGCACGGGGTGAGGAACGGTAGAAGGTGTTGAGATTGATGATCACGGCCTGCAGATTGGGGTTATCCAACGACGAGTCAGCGAAGCGGCGGGTTTCATAGGCGGTACCGCCGGATACGGCATGATTGAATACTTTTAGTCCGATGATTCGGCCCGTCGCGCCCGGGTCGAAGGCATCCCTGGCCCACGAGGCACCATATACGGCAACGTTCGGCTTTGCTTCATCGTAGAGAATTGGTTTGTACATCCGGCCCCAACCCGCCAGCAGTTGCACGATGGTCTGGTTGTTGTCACGCAGCATGTAGTTGTAAGCGACCAGGTTGACCGAGGCGACGATGACCGCGGTGATCGATACACAGCAGGCGAAGATGCGCAGAAAGCGCCGCCCCGCGGCAAGGTTGTGCTCATCGTGACGACCGGGATTTGAATGTTCGTCCACGCTAAATCAGAACTGAAAGTAAATAAACGGGCTCAGATTCGACAATGCGAACCAGGCACAAATGAATACGATCGCGGTGGTCGCCGCCCAACGCGACGATAGTGCGAACGACAGCCAGCCCGGCAGTGGCGCGAGCTTGTCATCCCGGTACTCTTCGACGTGCAGCGCCGCCCTGGTGGCCTGGAATAGTTCCATCGTATTCGGCATCAACCAGACGATTAGCAGGTAAAGCGGAAACATTGGCACGATGCCCCGTGTCACTAGTGCGACTTCGTGCCAGCTGGAAAAGCCGAACATGGCGCTGGCGAGGCGCATGGCACTGTCGAGGTCGGGGGACCGGAAGAATACCCAGGCGAAGCTCACCGCGAGGAAGGTTAACCCGATCGACAGAATACGCACGATCCATGCAAGGCTGACCGAGCGACGTACGCGGTCGCGTGAACCAGGTAGCCATTTCGACACCAGTGCGCGCCACAGATGGTTTCCTGACAAATACGCGCCATGTAGAAGTCCCCAGATGACGAAGGTCCAGCCGGCGCCGTGCCAAAGTCCGCCCAGACCCATGGTAACCACCAACGCAGCGACGGTGCGTGCCAGGCCATGGTGGCTGCCGCCCAGGGGGATAAACAGGTAATCGCGCAGGAAGCGAGACAGGGATATGTGCCAGCGCCGCCAGAAAGCGCGGATGCTGTCGGCCTTGTACGGCGAAAAGAAATTGATTGGCAAACGCAGACCGAACATGAAGCCGAGACCGATGGCCATGTCCGAATACGCAGAGAAATCGAAATATACCTGGAAGCCGTAGCCGATGCCGGCTACCCATCCGTCGACAAATCCCACCGCGTCACCCGCTGCGGCAGCCTGGTACACCATGTCGAGGTAAGGCACGAAAGGGTCGATGAGAACCGTCTTCTTGAACAGGCCGAAAGCAAACAGCGCGATACCGATAGCGAGGTAGTCCATGCGCAGCCGCCAGTCCTGGCGCGCCGTCAGTTGTGGCAGCATGTCGTGTTGCCTGACGATCGGGCCCGCGATTAGCTGGGGGAAGAAGCAGATGAACAACACATGGTCCCAGAAGCGCAGGCGCTCGACTCGCCCGCGGTAGGCATCGACCAGCAGGCTGATCTGCTGAAAGGTAAAAAACGAGATACCGATGGGGAGAATAATTTCGGGGACGTCGAACCGGGTTTGCATGGTCCAGTTCAGCGACTCAACCAGGAAGGCCGCGTATTTATAAAAGCCGATCAGCGCCAGGTTGAGCACGATGCCGAGCGCCGTGAGCGCGCGGCGCAGGCTCCGCGAAGGCCCACTTATAACGGAACGCGCAATTGCATGGTTGAACAGGATCGATGCGCTCAGGAGTAACAGGTAGGCGGGAATCCAGTAACCGTAGAAAACGAACGAGGCAACTATCAGTACAGGTTTGCCGAGGCGCTCATCGCGCCGACCGACGAGCCAGTAGACGGCCAGTACGATCGCCAGGAAGGCCAGGAAAGAATGTGATGCGAAAACCATATAGCTACAGAATCAGTCCAGATTACCCATGCCTTAACGCGCTCCGCTCAACACAAGCCGAAGGCTGCCCGCCACGGTGCCTGGTTATTCTGCTTGCGTGGTCAGTTTAGAACCTGAGATTAAAGCCGCGTGCTGGAAATTCCCATCGTAGTTTATGACTAACTGATAATCAATCATTGAGCTTTGCATGCCTGATACAGACAGCCCGTGGCTCAGCTCTTGAATTACGCTCAGGCGACTTTAAAAGTTTCCATCTGGCTGGCGAGGTATTCGTCATAGGTGCCGTGGAAATTGACCATTTTCTGATCCTTGATTTCAATCACGCGGGTCGCCAGCGAGGACACGAATTCACGATCGTGGCTTACGAAAATCACCGTGCCGTCGTATCTGGCGAGAGCCTGGTTGAGGGCTTCGATCGATTCCATATCCAGGTGATTGGTCGGTTCGTCGAGGATAAGTACATTGGCATCCGACATCATTAACTTACCGAACAACAGCCGGTTTTTTTCGCCACCCGAGCAAACCTTGACCTTCTTTTTATTATCATCGGCGCTAAACAGCAGGCGTCCCAGCATGCCACGCACCATCAATTCATCGTGTTTCGGCTTGCGCCACTGCGACATCCAGTCGAACAGATTCAGTTCGCAATCAAAGTCGGCAGTACTGTCCTGCGGGCAATACCCGAGGCTGGCATTCTCCGACCATTTTATGTCACCCTGACTGGCTTCGAGTTCTCCCATCAGGCAGCGCAGAAACGTGGTTTTACCGGTGCCGTTCTCACCGATAACGGCCAACCGGGCACCTGCCTCCAGAATCAGGTTGCCATCATTGAACAGGGTTTCGCCGTCGAAGCCGTGGCCGAGGTTTTCCAGTACCAGTGCCTGACGGTGCAGTTTCTTTTCCTGCTGGTAGGTCAGGTAAGGCGCCCTGCGGCTGGATGGTTTGACTTCATCCAGTTTGATTTTCTCCATCTTCTTGGCGCGCGAACTCGCCTGTTTGGCTTTTGACGCATTCGCGGAAAAGCGATCGACAAATTGCTGTAACTCGGCGAGTTCGGTGCTCTTCTTGGCATTCGCAGTTTGCAGTTGTTCGCGGATCAGCGATGAGGCGGCCATGAAAGCCTCGTAGTTCCCCGGGTAGATACGCAACTCGCCGTAATCGATATCGGCCATGTGGGTGCAGACCGAGTTGAGGAAGTGGCGGTCGTGGGAGATGATGATCATCGTCGACTTGCGCTGGTTGAGTACGGTCGCGAGCCAGGAGATGGTGTGAATGTCGAGGTTGTTGGTCGGCTCGTCCAGCAGCAGAATATCCGGGTTGGCGAATAGCGCCTGTGCCAGTAATACGCGCAGCTTCCAGCCGGGAGCGACCTGTTGCATCGAGCCGAAGTGGAAGGATTCGTCGATGCCTGCCTGCAGCAGTATCTCACCGGCGCGACTTTCGGCGCTGTAACCATCCATTTCCGCGAACAGGGCCTCGAGGTCGGCGACTTTCATGCCGTCCTCTTCAGACATTTCAGGCATCGAGTAAATGCGGTCACGCTCCTGCTTTACCTGCCATAATTCGGTGTCGCCCATGATAACCGTGTCGATGACACTGTATTCTTCGAACGCGAACTGGTCCTGGCTTAGTGTGCCGACCTTACTTCCCGGGGTAATCGAGACGTTGCCGGAAGAGGGCGCCAGCTCACCGCTCAAAATTTTCATCAAGGTCGATTTACCACAGCCATTCGCACCAATCAGGCCATAGCGGTTGCCGTCGCCGAATTTTGCGGAAATATTTTCAAACAAGGGCCTGGCGCCGAATTGCATGGTGATGTTCGCGGTGGAAATCAATGGAGTCGTCCTGGAAATTTGCCTTAAGAGATTAATTAATAACGCCCGCTAAGGCGTACACAAACGGGGCGCACTTTAATCAGTTGAGGCCCGAATGTCGAGCCCGATGACGAATTAGTCGATGAAAAAGGGACTATTTGGGTTTTTCGAGCGGTTACAGGCACTTACTGCCTGATCCGAAGACTCAATCAGCCGCGACTGCTGGCGCCGGTTGCGTCAGATCTTCGCCGCCCAGCGCATTCATCAAAGCCTTGAAAAAGGCAGACAATTCCAGCGACATAATCGAGAAATCGACATCGAACTGCGTGGCCACATCTTCGGCTTCAACTTCATCCGCCTGTTCCTGAACCAGGTCGGAAAAACGCAGACGCCTGAGGATCAGCTTTTCGTCAAGCACGCACTCGATACGTTCCTGCCAGCTCAGGGCCAGCTTGCTGACGTGCATGCCTGTTTTCAGGTGGTTGACAATTTCCGCGGCTGCGAGGTTCTGATTCTTGCAGCGGATTACGCAGCTGATATCGGTATTGTCGCGCAGCTCGCATTCTTCGCCCAGTTCGAATCCCTGGGCGGGTTGACCACTGTCGACCCATCGTGTCATGACGTCAATCGGCTGGTTCTTCGAGGCCAGCGGAATCACCGATAACGAACCCAGGGCTGCACGCAGGTCGTCAATCAATTCCTCGGCGCGTTTCGTGGATGAAGCGTCGATCACCAGCATATTGTCGCGTGGTGATAGAT
>JBATHL010000016.1:0-11135 GCA_049666745.1 Gammaproteobacteria bacterium | reverse complement strand
CCTGATGACCTACTGTGCGAGCATGGTGCCGGCGACGATGGTACGCCGGGCGATGGGGTTTTACATCGGGGCGACCATCCTGGGGGGCTTCAGCGGCAGGTTGGTCGGTGGCATCTTTGCCAGTTCGTTCGACTGGCGAACTGCTTTCGTGGTGATGGGGGTGATGCAATTGCTGCCGTTGCTATTGCTGATCAAGGTAGACGCTGACGCAGATATTAATTTTGCTCGCCTCGATTCGAAGAGTATTTTGCGAGTATTGGCTAATCGTCATTACCGTTTCATGTTTCTGTCGCTGGCTTCGATATTCTTCGTCTTTTCCGGAATCCTCAATATTGTTCCCTTTCATTTACAGGATCTGGAACCGGACACTACGCCCCTGGTGATATCGATGCTTTACCTGGGATACCTGATCGGTGCGCCGGTCTCGTTTTTCAGTGAGTCGATCAGTCGCTGGTTTGGTGACGAACGCAAGGGCTTGTTACTCGGTCTGGCGATACATGCCTTCGGCCTGGTGATGCTGCTCTTTGTCGCCTTGCAGGGACTCATCGTGATGATGTTTTTCCTCGCGGCAGGCTTCTTTCTGATTCATGCATTGTTGTCGGGGCTGGCCAATCACCTGGCACAGGAACACAAGGGCGTCGTTAACGGGCTATATGTTTCGATTTATTATTTCAGCGGTGCGCTGGGGTCATGGCTGCCCGGCTACCTGTATGAAGGTCTCGGCTGGAAAGACATGATCCTGTTGTTCATGCTGATACTCGGCTTTTGCGCCTGGAGTATCAGCCAGTGCAAGGCTTAAGGCCGGTAGATCATAAAATGAGTGCTCTGCGGCCAGCCAGGGATTATTATTACCGCTCCAACTGACTGGAAATAGTGATGCCACATATTGTCCTCGAGTATTCCGAAAACCTGTCTGAACTGCCGGACTTCAGGGCCCTGTTCGATGATATTCATCAGGCTCTGCACCGGATCGGCGGTATCAAAACCGAAAACTGCAAGAGTCGCGCGCGCGTTGCCGAGCACTGTTACATCGGTGATGGCAATCCCGATAATGCATTTATTCATCTCGATATCGAGTTTGTCGAAGGACGCAGCGCCGAGGTCAAGCAGGCCATCGGGCGCGAATGTCTCGACCTGGTGAAAAGGTATTACCATCTGCATCTGTCGGACGCGTTGCAAATTACCGTCAAAATTGATGACATTGCGCTGGATTTTTATTTTAAGGATCCAGCCGGGACGCTCAATTACCAATGAAAAAAAGTAGCACCAAACCATTCATGGCGGCACCCGATTACGGTCAGTCACTGGCCGGGTTTACCGTCAATCTGCTGACCTCTGACTTACCGCGGGCGCTTGTTTTCCAGCGTGATGTGCTGCAGGCCGATGTTCTGCATCAGGATGAGGATTTGTTGATTCTACGCGGCTACGGCAGCAACTGGATGGTGCATGCCGATCATACTTACGACAAGCATGCCTTGCTCGCCGATACCCGGGCGGAAACTCGACGTGGCGCCGGGGTCGAACTGAGGCTGCACGACTGCGATCCCGATGCTACCGCTGCGCGCGCGCAACAGCATGGCTTTAAACTGCTGGATGGCCCGCGTGATCAGCCTGATCATGGGTTACGCGAAGTGCATATCATCGATGCCGATGGCTATATCTGGGTGCCGGATGTGCCATTTGTAGAGGCGTGAGAGAAAACAAAGATATCCGGCTCTTTTTCGCGCTATGGCCGGATGATGCGCTGCGCGCCCGGTTGCATCGCGCCAGTAACACGATAAGCGTCGAACGTCCGGCACGGCGGGTGCCGCATTACAATCTTCACCTGACACTGCATTTCATCGGCAATGTATTTTTTGGGAAGATGGATTGCCTGCGACAGCAGGCTCGTCTGGTCGAGGCCGAAGCCTTCGAACTCAGTATCGATCGGCAGGGCCATTTCAGCAAACCCCGGGTCGCCTGGCTGGGTTGCCGGGAGATTCCGGCGGGCCTGCGTGAACTGCATGAACAACTGGGGCAACGCCTGCAGCTGTGCGACTACCGGCCCGAGGCACGGCATTACAATCCGCATGTCACGATGGCGCGGAAAATTGGGGCCATAGCTGACAGCGCAAGTTTCGCGCCGATCGCCTGGAAAGTTGACGCGTTTTCACTCGTCGAGGTTCGCCAGGTTGAAAACGGCGTACAATATCGCGTCATCGAAACCTTCCCACTGCTATGAGCAAAACAGACGATTACAAACTCCCGGCCGAAGTATTAAAACAGTTGACGCGACGTTCAGACGCGCGCGGACTGGCGCAATTGGGCGCCCACCTGGCGATGTTGATACTGGCCGGTGTCGGCCTGCATTTCACCTACGGTAGCCTGTTGGTACTGGTTACGCTGCCGCTGTATGCTGCGATACTGATCTTTCTGTTCGCGGCGCTGCATGAAACCATTCACTTTACCGTTTTCAAAACCCGTTGGCTGAACGACCTGGTGGCCGCTCCCATCGGTTTCCTGTTATTGCTGCCGTTCCAGTACTTTCGCGAATTTCATTATGTTCACCACCGCCACACGCAGAATCCGGAACTCGACCCGGAGTTGCTCGACATCAAGCCGTTGCTGCGCGGACGTTACTGGATGTACCTCAGCGGCTTGCCTGTCTGGTGGCAAAGTTTCAACACTATCTGGCAGCATGCCCAGGGCAGGGTCGATGAAGCTTACATCGAAGAACGTCATCACAGGATGATAATTAACGAGGCGCGTTTTCACCTCGCCGGTTACGCGTTGTTGCTGGTAATCAGCCTGCTCATGTCCAGCGGATTCCTCTGGTGGTACTGGATTCTACCCGCACTGGTCGGCCAGCCTCTGTTGCGCCTGTTCTTGCTGGCCGAGCACAGCGGTTGTGACTTCAGCGATAACATGCTCGAAAATTCTCGCACCACCTATACCGTCCCGTGGCTTAATTTTCTCGCCTGGAACATGCCATATCACGCCGAACATCACTATCTTGCCTCGGTGCCGTTTCATGCGCTGCCGGCACTACATGCCTATACCGGTCAACGGGTCAAGTACAAAGGTGGGGGTTACTACCGGGTAAATCGGGATATCGCTGCCAATCAATGAGCCTTGATAAATTCCGCGACTTCACTGATTGACCGCCTGGCTTCGGGGATCGGATAGAACTCGAAAACATGCCACATGCCTTCGTTTACGCGCAGGTCGCAGGCGACATCGGCAGCGCGCATCTTCTCCGCCAGGCGCAGGCACTGACTGAGCAACAGGTCTCGACTACCGGTGGTGATGATGCACGGCGGTAAATCACGCATATCACCGTATAGCGGAGAGATGCCGGGATCGTCGAGTGCCTGCTCATCGGCGTGCCAGCTGGCGGCAATATCAGTCCACCGATTGCTCAGGGTTGGATCCCGTCCGTCGTTAAAAATATGGCTGTCGCCCTGGTTACTAAGGTCGCACCAGGGCGAGAACAATGCCGCGCAACACGGCATCGCGAGTCCCAGGTCGCGAACCTGCTGCATCAATCCGAGCGCCTGGTTGGCGCCGGCGGATTCGCCACAGACGACGAGTTGTGCCGCACTGTACTGCCTGAGTAGCTCCGGGTAAACCTGGCGCATGTCCTGCTGCGGCGCAGGGTAGGGATGTTCGGGTGACAGGCGGTATTCGACCATGACTATCCTGGCCTCGCATAGTTGCGCGAGCGGGGCCGCAATAATCAGATCCTCGTAACAGCTGCCGCTGACATAGCCGCCGCCGTAGGCATACTGGATACAGCGCCCGTTGGCGCTTGACCAGTGCTGCGGGGTTAGCTGTTTGCAGGCAATGCCGGCTACTTCGATATCCTTGATTTCACCACGGAAAGCCTCCAGTGCAGCCTGTACGTAGCCGTCGAAACCCGCGCGAACATCCTTGCGATACTGTTCCAGGGTGTCGAGTTCAGGTACTACCGGTCCGCTGCTGTGAAGTTCAGCGTAAAAGGCGGCGGCAGCTGCGCTCATATCGGCCTTACGTCCGGTCATGCTAATACCGCTTCAAGGTCCCTGATTAAATCCACGCTATCTTCAAGCCCGATCGACAGCCGAAATATACCCTCTCCAGCGACGTCCCGGTACTTGTCGAGTTCGTCTCCCTCGAGTCGATACGAAGATCCGATCAGGTCCGTGGTCTGCATCAGGTAAACCAGGCTGCGATGGTGTCCGAGCGATACCGCGTAATGGATGACTTCGAGATTTCGCATCATGCACTGCGCGATGGCTTTGGGGTTCGCGGTGCGAAAACTGATCATGCCGGAAAAGTTGTCCATCTGCGCCCGGGCCAGCGCGTGTTGCGGGTGTGATTCGAGACCGGGATAAAGTACTTTTTCAACCTTGTCGTGTGCTTCGAGAAAGCTGGCCACCGCGTGAGCGTTGGCCTCGTGACAACGCATGCGTAGCGGTAAGGTGGCCATACCGCGCATGATCAACCAGGCATTGAAGGGACTGATGACGCCACCGTAATGCACCAGCGCTTCTCCGCGCAATGGACCGAGCAGTGCCTGGTTGCCGCAAACCGAACCTCCCATTGCGTCACCATGTCCGCCGATGTACTTGGTCAGTGAATGGATCACCAGGTCGGCGCCAAGCTTCAGTGGCCGGGTTGCGATCGGTGACGCGAAGGTGGAATCGACTACCAGCAAGGCGTCCTGTGCGTGCGCAATGCCGGCCGCGGCGGCGATATCGGCTATCCGCAGTAATGGGTTGGATGGCGTTTCCAGCCACAGCATGCGGGTATTGTCACGCATCGCGGCCTTGATCTCGGCCGTCTCAGTGGTGTCGACCGGCGTAACCTCGACGCCCAGCCGGGTCAGGGTTTCGCGCGCGAACTCTGCGGTGCCGGGATAATTGGTATTGCTGATGACGAGATGATCGCCCTGACTCAAATGCGCCAGCATGACCGCGGCACTGGCGGCCATGCCGGAAGCAAAGGCAATGCAGGCTTCGGCCTGTTCGAGAATGGCGAGTTTTTGTTCGAGTTGCCGGGTGGTCGGATTGTCCCAGCGGGTGTAGACAAACGGAGTTTCTGCGGTCAGGTTATTTGCCGAGAAGCTGATTTCCTCGTCGACCATGAACGTACTCGACATCACCAGGGCGGGGCTGGACGCGCCCGTGGCGGGGTCCGGATTTTCACCGCCGTGAATCGCCAGCGTTTGAATCCCCTTGTCCGCGGTTGTTTTTAATATCATGGGGGTAGCTCCGGGTAGAAAACCTTATTAGTAAGGCTGAATCGAAGCGATGTCAATCAGCTCTTTGGCAAGATGCCGCTGTCTATAAAGGATGCCGTCCCCTTTCTATCCGAGTTATGCATCGGATCGTTGCCATCAGTTTGCTGTATCATATTCGCCTCAACAACAAACAAGGGAGTCAAACAATGCCGGTTAAATTCCTGTTTATGATAGCGCTCACGGCCAGCCTGTTGGTTAGCTTTTCGGGCAGGGCGCAAGATGACGTCAAGGTCGAAGCCTCCAAGGTACGGGGTAATATCTACATGATCACCGGGCAGGGCGGTAATATCGGCCTGTTCAGCGGAACCGACGGCAGTTTCATGATCGATGACCAGTTCGCGCCATTGACCGGGAAAATCATCGAGGTGGTCAAATCAGTGGGCGGTGACACGCCCGGCTACCTGATCAATACCCATTTCCATGGCGATCATAGCGGCGGTAATGAGAATCTGGGGAAGGCTGGAGCATTGATCATGGCGCACGATGAAGTCAGGCAGCGACTGGTCAACGGATCATTCATCGGCGAGTTCGGCATGACAGCAGAGCCTGCCAGCAAGCAGGCGTTACCCACCGTGACCTACTCTGAAAGTATGCATTTGCATATTAACGACGAAACCGTGCAAATCATCCATGTACCGCGCGCGCATACCGATGGCGACAGTTTCGTGGTCTTCAAATCAGCCAACGTGGTGCATACCGGTGATTTGTTTTTTAACGGTTTTTTCCCCTTTATCGATGGCGCGCACGGGGGTTCGGTCAAAGGCGTGATTGCCGGAGTAGACGCGATCCTCGCGCTGACCGATGGCGATAGCAAGATTATCCCGGGTCACGGACCATTAGGGAGTCGTGCCGATTTGCAGCGTTACCGCGATATGCTGGCGATCGCCTATGAACGCCTGCTCAAGCTCAAGAACCAGGGTGTTTCAGCCGAGGATGCCGTATTGCAGGCACCACTCGAAGATCTGGAAGCTGACTGGGGCGGCGGCATATTCACCGCCGACAAGTGGATAGGGGTCGTTTACCCGGCCGTATTCTAGGCAGGCTGCGCGAGGAACTGCTCCAGCGAACGCTCGGGATCGAATATATCCAGCGCCGCCGGGGCAAAATTTTTGTGCCGATAGCCGTTCGATCCGATCGGTTCGTATAGCGACAGGATTTCCTCGCGTCGGCCGACAAGATCGCGTACTGCGACCACCAGGGCTTCGAGATCGGCGCGGGTGGTATAAAGCCCGAGGCTGGCGCGGGCCATGCCACGCTTTCTTTCGATATCGCCTTCGGCGTTGGGCGCATCGGGATCGATGTCCATTTCCCAGAGTTCGCGTTTGAGCAGTTCGCGCACGTAAGGATGCGCGCAAAAACAGCCATTACGCACCTGGATATTGTGGTAATCGTTGATCGCGGCGGCGGTCAGGCCGTGATCGAAACCTTTGATATTGAAAGTCAGGGTACCTGTGCGAGGCATATCAGCCGGATCAGGGCCGTAAAGCGTAACGCCCTCGATGGCGGACAATTCTTTCCAGGCGAAGTCGATCAGGTCGATTTCTTTTTCGCGCACCTTGTCCATACCGACCCTGGTCAGCAGATCGAGTACCGCGCCGAGCGTAATCGCACCGACGATATTCGGCGTACCCGCCTCTTCGCGATCGGGCAGCGTTGCGGTGGGCATAAATTCTGCGATGTAAACATCGTCGACCATGCCACCGCCGAGCTCCGCCGGTTTGATCGCGTTGAGTAAACTCTTCTTCGCTATGACTGCCCCGGGTGAACCAGGTGCGTAAATTTTATGCCCGGAAAAAACCAGTACATCGATATCTGCATCGTCCATGCTAACCGGAGCGTGCGCGATCATTTGCGAAGCGTCGACCAGCAGGTAAGCACCAACTGTATGCATGAGCTCGGCTACTTCTGCGAGAGGGGTGATAGCACCGCTAACGTTACTGGCGCCGGTAACGGCGATGTAATTGATGTTTTCACCATGTTCGTCGCAGATTGCGCGCAATCTATCCATGTCCAGACCGCCGTAACGCTCGAACTCGCCAGCACAGGGGATATGAACGACCTGCGAGGAATGGTAACGATGGGGCAGGTCGTTGGAATGGTGCTCCATTTCAGACACCAATACCACGCTGCGCTCGGGTCGTGCGCGCGACAGGCTGGCGGCCATGCGATTAAAACCCGCGGTCGCGCCGCTGCCGGCAAAAAACGTACAGTAGTTTTCAGGGCTGGCGTCGACAAATTCGAGCACGCGCTCGTGCGCCCATTCGAAGGCATGTGAGGCACCGCGCGCCGCATAGTGCAGATCCGAGTGAGTACTGGCGTAGTGCACGAGGAATTCATGACCGACGTTATAAGCCGGGGCCATCATCAGCGTGGATGCTGCCGAGTCCAGGTAGATACGGGGCCCCCGTCCGCCATCGACGGTCGGGTATTCGGTGTCACGCCCGATGAAATTGGCCTGTAAGCTGGCCAGCAGGTCGGAATTGCTCATAGAATTGATTTGTCAGACAAAAGAGATATTGTCGCATAATTCGACCGCTTGGCAACCATTTGAGGCCTGTTTGAAGCGATGACGGCCAGCACTGCCTGCGTCTGTTTCAGGTTTCGGGATTCGGGTAGTGTTCGGCCCAGTAGCGCGCCAGGTCATCGCGCCGGCACACCCAAACCCGCTTATGACCGAGTACGTAATCGAGAAAATTATACAGGCTGCCGATGCGCCCGGGGCGGCCGATAAGACGGGCATGCAATCCGATTGTCATCATCTTCGGCTGGGTTTCGCCTTCGGCGTAAAGTATGTCGAAGCTATCCTTCAGATAGGTAAAAAATTCGTCTCCGAGTTGATAGTCGTGATCGCCGCGACTGAATTTCGAGTCGTTGGTATCGAGCGAATAAGGCATTAGCAGCAGTTCGGGGTAGTCCGGGGACCAGTATGGCAGGTCATCGTTGTATACATCCGAGTCGTAAAGAAAATTACCCTCCTCGACGATGAGTCGGCGGGTATTCAGCGAGGGCAGACCTGCGTAGTACCCGAGTGGGGGCTCACCGGTAAGCTGGCGCACCTGTTCGATGCTGTTGCGGATACATTCCCGTTCGGCGGAAGCTTCGAGGTCGTTATAGTCAAACCAGCGCCAGCCATGTGGTTGTAAATCGAAGCCGGCATCGATCATCGCGCGCAAGGCCCGCGGGTTTTGCCAGCCGGCCAGTCCGACCAGGTTTACCGTGGCCTTGAGACCACGCTCGGTAAAGGCCCTGAGTAGTCGCCAATAGCCAACCCGCGAACCGTACTCGTAGCTGGATTCGATATTCAAATCCCGCCCACCGATGCGGGTTTCAACCGCGACGTCTGAGACTCGTACCTCGGAACGGTTATCACCGTTCAACACGCAAAGCTCAGCGCCTTCTTCGTAGTTAATGCAGAAATTGACTGCGATTCGTGCCTCGTCGGGCCATACCACCACGGGTGGCCGATCTGCATAGCCGATAAAGTCGCGGCTGGGGCTGGAATCATCGTTCATGGATGGTACTCGATTGCTTTGCCCCGGAATTGTAACCCAGGTGCGCCAGATCGGCATCCCGCAGTGCAAACTTGCGATCCACTTCCCGGGAGCGGTTTTCTTTTATCGTGAAGGGTCTCGATAGAACGGAGAGCATTGCGCAGTGATTGGGTAAGTGTTTTAATTTGCGGTACACTGGCCGAATCGTCCAGTTTCAGGGGCAATGCCGTGAATGATCAAGTCAATCGAAGCAGGCGCAAGTTGTTTTTCGGGCTCATGACCCTGCCGGTTTCTGGTCTGGCCGTCGCCGCGCTGCCAACCCCGTCCGCTAGCGAAGGGCCGTTTTATCCAACCACCGGGATGCGCTTTGACGACATCGATAATGACCTGGTCAGAATTACGGGCGAAGTTGAGCAGGCCGGTGGGGAAGTGGTGGTGCTCACTGGACGGGTGCTTGATAAAGCCGGTGATCCAGTCGCGGGCGCGCGCGTGGAGATCTGGCAGTGCGATGTCAATGGACGCTATCTGCATCGCGGGGATTCTGGCTGGAACTCGCGTGACCAGTCATTCCAGGGTTTTGGTCATGACCTGAGTGCTGCCGATGGCAGCTATTCGTTTCGCACCATCAAGCCCGTTCCCTACGCGGGACGCACTCCGCATATACACGTCAAGGTGCTGCTGGATAACCGCGAGCGCCTGACCACACAATTTTATTTACCTGATCACCCTGACAACAAAAATGACTGGCTTTATCAACGTGTGCCGCAAGCCAAACGTGAACGGGTAACCATGAATTTCATTCCCACCCCGCAGGCACCGCAGGCCATTCTGGATATCGTAATTTAAGTACCCCGGCTCGTATCAGTTCGAGTATTTTCATTTAATCACGATAAACTAACGAGCCACATTACCTCAAGGTTTACTTGATTGGGGGAAGTAGAGGAGTTGGGATAGACTGTAGGCTAGTCCTTAAACCCTATTCGGATACCGAGCCTGGCGTATACATGAAAATTCATGAATCAGAAACCATAGAACGAACGGCAATGCAGGATTTGCACGATGCTGCTGATGAAAATGACATCAGAGAACTGGGATTGAAAAGATTGACAGTGGGTTCTTCATTTGTCTCTATTGCCCGAAATCTCCCCGCCTCGGCAATAGTGGTTAACCGAACTCTGGGACTGGGATTGTCCTCGCTAGCTACCCGGGAGGATGTCGAGACTATCGTATCCACCTATGGCGAGAATGATGTAGCCCAGTATTTTGTTCAGTTGCACCCTGATGCCGGTCCGGGGGAATTAGTAGCATGGATGAGGAGTGAAGGATTGAAGTCCGATCGTGGGTGGCAAAAATTTTCACGCTATCCCGACAAGGTTGAGGATCGTCAAACGAGCCTGACGGTGCGTGAGATTAGCACGGAACATGGCCCCGCCTTTGGCGAAATTATTTGTAATGCCTTCGATTTGGGTGAAAAAGCAATACCCTGGCTTGCAAAATTACCTGGAAGAGAGGATTGGCACATTTTTATGAGTTTTGCTGGAGATAAACCCGCAGGAGTTGGAGCTTTGTTCGTCAAAAACGGTTTTGGCTGGACAGATTATGGTGCTACATCGCCTGAATTTCGTCGCCAGGGAAGCCAGGGAGCAGTGATGGCTGCTCGATTGAATCGTGCCATTGAGCTAGGCTGCCAGAAAATATTCACTTGTACTGGTGTGAGTGTGCCGGGCGATCCGCAACATTCTTATAGTAATATTTTAAAAGCAGGGTTCAAAGAGGATTACGTCAGAGAGAATTACGTACCAGCGTGAGATAGGAGGCAGGTAGCACACTAATCGAAGTATGTGGAGGCCCCGAGTTGGGTTGTCAGCTCAACCGGTCATCGCAAATTTATGGGCGTCCGCCATGTGTCGAAGAGCCGGGTTCCTGGCTAGTGACCGGGCGTCTTCTGTCGGGTATAAACCCTGAAATTCTCGATACCAGCAATAGGGTTCGACCTGCGAGTGACACTGGTTATAAGAAAAAGTACCTGCGCTTTTTCGTGCAGGGTTTCTGTCGAAGGGTTCCTAAACTATCTTCAATGGATCTTCATTGACCTGCATCAATATTAGTTCGATTGCATTTATTAAAATCTAACTTCAACCTGTGCGGAGGTAAAGATGGACATTCTTACTGTAGTGATAGTGATTGCCTTGCTGATGACAATTGGTTTGATTGGTACCGGTATATGGTCAATGGCCCATGGTGGTGAATTTGATCAGAAACATTCGACGCAGTTAATGGTTGCCAGGGTAGGCATGCAAGGGGTTACATTTTTGCTCCTGCTATTAGCTATTTTTATTGCAAGCTGATTGTTGCACGAGAAATACGCTTGCGTTGCGAAGTAC
>JBATHL010000015.1:0-1823 GCA_049666745.1 Gammaproteobacteria bacterium | reverse complement strand
GGCCAGAACTGGACATAGCCAATACACAAGAGAGCCACACTTATGCAGGGATCCTGAACTTCAAGTATCTGCCCAATACAAAATTTGAAGTCTATTAGGGAAATTACTTACACTCACTACCGTTATTCGAAACACCTTATTGTCCTTTAGAACAATATCGGAGCTGGTAATTCAGCAGTATTAATATATTAACCTGCTCTGTCCTGCCATTGGATTCTAGTATCGGGGCGCGTCTAAATGATTAAAAACATAACAATGGAAAGAGTTATACAGCGACTGGCCATGGCATCAGTCCTTGGGTTATTGGGCGCTCCTGTGGCGGCTACAGACCTCACATTTAATGCGTATATCGGAATCCCTCTTGGCGGCGGGAGCCCCTTCGCTGGAGTAAGTACTCGCCGAGATATTGGAAGTTTTTCTCATGACTTTCACGGCTCGCCACAGCCATCGCATGTGAAATTAGATCTTCGCTTTAGCCCAAAGGGGGGCACCGTTCTGTCGCTAAACGACATCGCACTCACGCAGTCACCTGTTCGACACGCATCTGATGATGGCGTCACAAAAAGCGACCAGGGCTACACCAACTGGCAATACATCCTCGGTGCAGCACTGGGTGTGGGATTGATTGTCGCAATTGTTGACTCAGATACGACGGTAAAAATTTGTTCCGGGCCCAATTGTCCGCCAGAAGAAGAGCCACCTGCGATGCCATAGCCCGCTGACACAGGCGGAGATACCTGAAGCCCGGCAAGCAGTCGGCGGTTGTTTATACCTGGCTCGCAGTCCATGTAATCTGCTGACGATGAAAATACTCAGCATCAACAGTATCGTTGCTTTTTGTCGCATGCAGTCTGTCACCCATCGCTAATATAAGAAGCAAATAAACTTCCGAGAAGGGTCGACTCCCGACTGTTACGCCCCGCAAATATTAGAAACGGCTAAACGTCCGACTAGGGTCGGTTCCTGCCTGTTAGAGAATGCTTATATATTTGGACCAGGCCCTAGGTCGTATACCAGCCAAAAGCAGACATACAGGAACGCCATGCATGAGCGGCTAACTCAGCGCGTAACGGCTATTGCATCCAGATCGACCTGAAACCGTACGCCGAGACTCCCCTCAGAGCTTCACCTCGGCCTCGCCGCCACTGTCCGACAGCGAGGCTGTGAAGGAAACCCTCGGGGCGTTGCGGGTAAGTACAGAATTGTCAGTCTTACTATTGCATCTATTTATGCTCGCTGGCATTGTTAAATAGTGAACCCGCTTTTTGATCCCCGCATTGTGCGAACCGGATGGCTGCTTGCAGCCCTGTCGGCCTTTGCAGCACAGGCCGATGTGGGACCCGCGCTCTCGGGTTTGACCGCGCAAGCCAGCGATGCGACCAGTGTGTTCTGGAGTCCGGCCGGCATTACCCGCCTGAAGCAACCGGAGCTGTTGGTCGACGTGGCGCTGGTGGTTACCGAATCCAAGTTCGAAGTCGATGAGTCGAACATCAGCGGCGGCAGCGCCGATAACGACACCAGCCTGCTGGCAGTTCCGGCTTTTTATTATGCGCATCCGATCAATGACCGCTGGACTGTCGGTACGTCCCTGACCGTGCCGTCCGGCTTCGGCAATTCGTACGGCAAAACGTGGTCCGGGCGTTACCTTGCCGAAGAATCAACGCTTTCCTTCGTCGCACTGACCGGTACGGTGGGTTACAGGTTTAATGATTACTGGTCCATCGGTGGCGGGCCGATCATGATGTAGACAGATGGACGCGCTGGGCTTGCTGGACAGTGATATCGATGTGGATTTCACGGTGCCGGAGATGGTGCAGTTGGGG
>JBATHL010000014.1:0-6807 GCA_049666745.1 Gammaproteobacteria bacterium | reverse complement strand
GTAGACTTCATGGGACTACCCCTGGTGATCCTGCGTAACAAGCAGGACGAGATCAAGGTATTCCATAACGTCTGCAGTCACCGCGGCATGATCCTGGTGCATGATGAAATGGAAGTTCAGGGTGCATTGCGCTGCAAGTACCATTCATGGTCTTACAATCTTGACGGTGAACTCAAGGGAACCCCGCACCTCGGGGGTATCGGGCAACAGAAATCCGAGGGTTTCAATCATTGCGATCACGGCTTGAAGCCGGTGCGATCAGTGGTGTGGATGGATGTCGTGTTCATCAACCTGTCGGGGGATGCGCCGGACTTCGAGCAACATATAAAACCACTGACCGATAAATGGCTGCCTTTCCTCGGTGAAACCGGGCTCGATCGACTACGCAGTGCGACCAACGGCAAGGGCATGCAGATCGAGGTCAACTCTAACTGGAAGCTCGCGGTAGAAAACTATTGTGAAAGTTATCACCTGCCGTGGATTCACCCGAGCCTGAACACCTACTCCCGCCTGGAGGACCATTACCACATCATGTATGGCGATGACTTCGGGGGCCAGGGCAGTTATGCCTACCGTCTGTATGACCAGGCCGGTACCGCGTTGCCGCGCTTTCCCGAATGGCCGCAAGACAAGCTTGAGCAGGCCGAATATGTTTCCTTTTATCCGAACGTGCTGCTCGGCATCCAGGCCGACCACGCCTTCGCGATGATTATCGAACCCCGGGCATGTGACAATTCAGTCGAACATCTGCGCCTGTTTTATGTTGGCGATGAGGCGCTCAGTGATGAACATGCGGCTAGTCGCACTGCTACTCTCGAGTCCTGGCGGGTCGTATTCAGAGAAGATATCGACGCGGTCGAGGGAATGCAGCGTGGTCGACTCTCTCCCGGTTACAATGGCGGCGTGTTTTCCCCGGTGATGGATAATCCGACGCATCACTTCCACCAGTGGGTGGCGCGCAAGTTACAGGCGGCTTAAAGTGAGTCCTGCAAATCCAGATATAGCGAACCGCGGGTAAGCGGCCAGATACCGCGGCTAACGGCACGACCCGCCGCAAACAGCACGTAGCTTTGCCCGCCGTAATGGGGTAAAGGTCGCAGCAGCGACGCCAGTTCAGCTGCGTTTTCCGCCGTCACCACCAGGACCGGCGCTCCGTTTGCTCGACGGGCAGTCCATGCCGCGGCCGAATGCGCCATGTCAGGCAATTCGGGTGATTGTTCGAGTTTTAACTGCGCCAGTTGCCCGGCAAGATCGTCGCGGCTGGCGATCAGCAGTAACGCTTGATCGGAATCTTGCAGCACAGACAAGCTGTCGAAACGAGGTTCTACATCCATTAATCTCACTGCCAGGTTGCGCGCCACTTCGACGAACTCGTCGTCCGCTGAAGCAACCACCGTGCTAACCGACGGATTTAAAGTCACATCGCGCAAAATCGGCGGCGTCTCGTCTTGCTGCAGCCGACGAAATACATCACTGCCGGGATCGACAGACAGATAACGTGGTTTTGCCGGGGTGACGAATTCCACCCGGGTCAGCGTATCGGTAACCGTCAGTTCATGTAGCTGTGTGCCATCGGCGGTATCCAGCAGCAAGGGTAGCTTGAAACGATAACCCTTAACCGGCTGCAATATTTCGACCCGGGTACGATAGCCTGTTGCAACCATCTCCACGCTATGCGCGCCGAGACTCAGCCTCGGTGCGCCACTGCGCTCCAGCCATTGCTTGAAAAACCAGTCGAGATCGCGTCCGGCTGCCTGTTCGAAAGCCGCCTGCAAGTCCCTCCACGCGGCCTGGCCATAGACATGCTCGCTCCAGAAACGCTGCAATCCGTCGGCGAACGCCGGCTGGCCGATTTCGTTGGCGAGCATATGAAAAATAAACGCGACTTTGTTGTAGCCGATTACCTGTGATGCCTGGTGCTGTTTCGATTTGAAGGCGCGTACCGGTTGATCACGTTGCGCCGGCAAGGCCGCGTAATCGCGCAACCACTTGACGCGCATGCTGCGCGCTTCGGCTTCACCCTTATCCCGCTCCAGGGCGTAGTCAGCCATGTAAGTGGTCAGTCCTTCCGCCCAGTTACCGCTGGCATAGTCAACCGTAATGCCGTTACCCCACCAGTTATGCAGCACTTCGTGCGCCAGCGATCGCGTGCGCATAAACGGCAGCGGGATCACCTGGCGGCCGACATAAGTCAGGTTTGGAAAGCCGAGACCAACCGGCAACGGCGCTGAAATGACGTGGAAATCGGCATAAGGGTAGGCGCCGATGCTCGCCTGGTAGCGCTGGATATAAGCATCCGCCGCGTCGAGGTAAACATCCGCCAGGTCGGCGAGCTCGGCATGAAAATAAGTACGCAGACGCAGTCCCTGGCTGCGCCGTTCCTTTACCTGGTAAGGCCCGGCAAACAACGAGGGTACCTCGCCCGAATGGGTCACCTCGAATGTCGCCTGGTACAGCGCGTCGCTGAGTTGTTCGCTGACGAGCTTCCCGGTCACGACCGCTCGCTGGTCGGGTGGCAGCTTCACCGTTATCCGATAACGAATCGGCCCGGCGTCATGCTGTGGAATCCAGGCATCGTATCCGGGCAGGTAAACACCATCGCTGCCACTGCTGCCAAGCATGGCGGTCGACAACTCCTGGGCACCTCGCGCCGGTATCCTGCCGCGCAGGGTAAAGCCGATGACATGCGGGTTTCTGTCGGGCAATGCCACCACGTAATCGTGTCCCAGGCTGGTCACGCGCAGCGGGTGGTCATCGAGCGAGACGCTTTCAATATCGAGCCACGGGGCGAGGCGAAAAACATAGTTTTCACGACCTTCGATACGTACCTTGTCACTGATTTCGATTTGACCACTGGCAGGCGTCAACATGACTTCGATAGTATGCTCGGCGGACGGCACCGTGGCCTGCGCATAGAGGCTCATGCTGGCACAGCACAAAACTGCCGTGACAATGAGTTTTACAAACTTATTCAAAGCTTTGCGGGAATTTGGCCAGCAGCTCCAGGGTTTCATCACCTCGTCTAACTTTTAACGGTAGCCAGGTACCCGGCGCCTGGCGCTGGATAATCTCGATCAGGGAAACGTTGGTGGTCGTGTTAAAGCCGGCCGCCGCTTCGATCAGGTCTCCCTCAAGCAATCCGCATTGCGCGGCAACACTGCCCTCGACCACCTGCGAGACACGCACACCGGCATCGCTGCCCTCGATGATGATCCCGAGACGCGGTTTCGGCGCAACAGGCGCTTCACTTTCCGCATCGACCACAAACACGGCGCTGGCCAGGTCAGCAGGTAACGGGGCACAGGTAGCAGTCGCATCAAGCGGTAACAGCACGTCGACATCATCGATGCCCATATCGGCAAGCTGGTGCGGGATGCCATAGCCATACTCGAGATGGCCGCGTCCAACGATGCCGACCACGATTGCCTTCGGGTCACGCCGATGCGCGGCTGCCAACGCTTCTGCCATGGCCCGGTCCCAGGTCAATTGAGCCTCGACAAAGTTCGAAAAAGCATCGCTTCGCAAAATTTCGTCCAGGTCTGGCTCGACGCTATCTTCGCCTTCACCGGCGTCAGACAGGAGCTGTTTGTAGGCGTAAAGCTGCGCCAGCGACTCTCGATAGGCATCGCTGGCGGGGGCCGGGTCGGATAAACCCATGCGCTGGGCTTCGTCAAGCGCCTGCCAGCCCTGCTGCGACACCTGCGATACCAGTTTGCGATCGATATTCAATGCGACTGTCGGTAGCCGATTGAGACGCGCGAAATGCAGTAATGGCAGGTATAAGTCGGGATCGTAACCCCATACCTTTTGCCATTCTGATTGCTCGAGAAACTCCTCTTCGCTCAGCTTGCCCGCACTCCAGTCGTCGAGCGAGCTTTGCACCCTTCGCGGCAACATTTCAAAGCCGACGATCAGGTTGGCCTGCCGGGAATGCAAGGCCGAGAGCATGTATAGCTGCCAGCGGTGATGCGCTACCGTGGTATGAGCCTCCCCTAACAGGACGATACGCGAACCCGCAAGCCGATCGAATACTTGATCCACCTGCATAACGTCTCCGCTGGCCGGGTCCAGCCATTGCGCAACGTGATGATCACAACTGCTATCGTCGTCGGCTGCTAATGTAATACCGGGCTGGGCGAACAACAGGCAGACTATCGAAATGTAATACCACGCGATAATTTTCACCTGGATTGCCTAGGGATTGACCAATGCCATGCTTATACGTTTATTTTGTTTGCCCTTGTTTTTGAGGCCGGTGACCAGCAGTTCGCCGATCTCAGCGGTATTGCGCACGTGGGTGCCGCCACAGGGCTGGTAGTCGGTATTCTCGATCGATATAGTGCGTATCGTGCCCTGCCCGCGCGGTGGCTGTACTGACATCGTGCGCACCAGCCCCGGGTTCTGCTCGAGCTCCAAATCGGTGATCGAACCGATACTGACCGGAATCGCTTTGGCGACCAGTGCATTCAGTTCGGCGGTCAGTTGCTCCTTGTCGATCACCTGCCCCTGCAGATCGAAGTCGAGACGACTTTCGGTTTCCCCGACCGCACCGCCGGTCGCCTGGGCACTGATCAGCGAACAGACCAGGTGCATACTGGTATGCATACGCATCAGGCGATGCCGACGCTCCCAGTCGATTTCCATATCGACGGCGTCACCACTATGAATGCCGCTCAGATCCTCTTCCTCGAGAAAGTGAATAATATTAGTGCGATCTTCAGCGAAACGTGTATCGACAACATGATACTCCTGCCCGTTTATCTGCAAACGTCCCGTGTCACCCGGTTGACCGCCCCCCAGCGGGTAAAAGATAGTCGCTGCGAGTACTACCCCCTGGTCGAGAACTTCGACTACCTCACTGCGGTGTGTTTTCTGGTAGCTGTCTTGGTAAAATACTTTTTCCGTCATCGTCTGGCCTTGCGCTTTAGTGTCTGCGATTGATTTTTACCTAGCCTGAAGCCCGAAGCAAGCAATCGATCCGTGAATTCAACCCCGCATAGCACCAGAAAAATAATCCACATAGACGCAGACTGCTTTTATGCCGCGGTAGAAACTCGCGACAACCCGGCGCTCAGGGGCAAGCCAATCGCGGTTGGCGGCAGTGCGACCCGGCGCGGCGTTATTGCTACCGCGAGCTACGAGGCGCGCAAGTTCGGCATACACTCGGCGATGGCGAGTGCCACCGCGATGAAGCGCTGCCCGCAGTTAATCCTGATTCCGGGACGCATGTCGGTATATCGCGAGGCCTCTCGCCAAATGCATGAAATCTTTGCCGATTACACCGATTTGATCGAACCACTGTCGCTCGACGAGGCCTTTCTCGATGTTTCCACCTGCCCGCGTTGTCGAGGCAGCGCGACCTTGATCGCGCAGGAAATTCGCCAACGCGTCGCCGCAGCGGTCGGCATTACCGTGTCAGCCGGTATCGCGTCGAACAAGTTCATCGCCAAGGTGGCCTCCGACTGGAACAAGCCCAACGGACAGCACGTGGTAACCCCGCAACAGATCGACGATTTCCTGGCTGATCTGCCGGTGAAAAAAATCTGGGGCGTAGGCAAGGTCACCGCACAGCGACTCGAACAACAGGGCATCAAAACCTGCGGCGATGTGCGCGCTTTCGATGTTTTTCAGTTTGTGCAGCAGTTCGGACAGTTCGGTGAACACATTCACAAATTGGCGCATGGCATCGACGATCGCCCGGTGGTTTCCGAGTGGCGCCGCAAATCGGTCAGTGTCGAGCATACATACGACGAGGATCTGCCGGATCTGGAAAGCTGCCGGCTGAAAATACCGGCGCTGATTGAGTCCTTGCAACCGCGCCTGCAGCGGCTGGACTCCGACTACCGCATTCAGAATTGCTTTCTCAAGATGAAATTCCGGGATTTCAATCAAACCACGGTCGAACGGCAGCAGACTACCCCGGGCTATACCGATTACGCAATGCTGTGCGAGGAAGCCTGGCAGCGCGGCGAAATTCCAGTACGCCTGCTCGGTATCGGTGTGCGTCTTATCGACCTGACTGATGGCAGCGGGCAAATGGATTTGTTCGAAGAGTGCGACCTCTAAATCGGGTTTAGTGAAAAGCCGAAAATCAATTATTTCCACTTGCTATTATTTATCAGCAAGTTATGATCCGATTTGAATGTTAATTAATAGGAATATTCGTTAACTTATTGGTTAGGTAAGGCTATCTCATGAACAAAAAATTTCAGCCACCACAATTCGACAAGCTGATCTCTTCACCCTGGGCGAAGTCGCCGGAAAACTCTTACTACGGCGACCCGCGTTACGTCAAAAAGGAACAGCACGGTTTAGAGGACATCGAACGCGGCAAAATTGATGAAAATGGTGTAGAGCAGGTCGTTATTCTGGGCTACAACTAAAATTTCTACTCCCGGCAGTTAACGCCTTATAGCTTCACTAGTGGCTGCGCGCAGAAGCCGGACTGGTATGCCCTCAGCTGCTTTAGCCATTCCAGCGGCATCACTCGCTAGATGACCACCGAAATTCTGTTGACGCTGATCGCATTCGGCACTTCGACAATTACCGCGATTACCGGAATTGGTGGCGGCATGATAATGATCGCGCTCATGCCGGGCTTTTTACCCGGCGCGAGCATCGTGCCGGTTCATGCGATGGTGCAACTGTTTGCCAATTCGAGCCGGGCATTGTTCGGCTGGCGTTTCTTGCGCTGGGAGTTCGTGCTCGCATTTATCGCGGGTTCTATCGGTGGCGGCCTGATCGCTGCCGGCATCACCCAGGAAATCAACCTCGAATATACGCCGCTGATCATCGCAGCCTATATCC
>JBATHL010000013.1:0-4803 GCA_049666745.1 Gammaproteobacteria bacterium | reverse complement strand
GTTACAAATCGATCGCCGTCACGTGTCAGAACCGCACGATAACCCGGGGTGCGATTAATCATCGTTTTCATTTTCTTCGCCACGGAAAGTGCAATGTCTTTTTCCCGGGTACCTTTTTTACCTATAGCGCCCGGATCACGACCACCATGTCCCGGATCGAGTGCAATAACAAACTGTTGCTTGACCTTCTTGCGTTCCTGTTGGTTGGTCTTGATCGGTGTGGGGCTGAGATTGGTGGCATGTAGATCAACCACCAGTCGATGTCCATATTTACCATCGGGCTCCAACTCGAAACTGCGTGGGCGAACCTTACCCTGCAGATCGAGAACCACACGCAATCGATCATTGTCCTTGCTTGCCGAGCGCAAACCGCTCATCAGGTTGGTGGAAACATTGTCGATCTCGATCGCTTCGCTCTTGCGCGTGTCGCTTAAATCGATAACGATGCGATGCGGGTCAGCGAGGGTAAACAGCCGATGCTGGAAGTCGCCACTGAGATCGAAGACAACCCGGGTATGGTCATCTGCAGTTTGTGAAATGCGGATACCGGTAAGCGTCGATTTAGGCCCGGCGAAAGCAGGTTTAGCGCCAGCCAACAACGCGAGCGACAGCCCGTAGTGGGAGATTCGCTTTAAGAAAAATCGCCTTGCTGTCGAAAATGAATCCATGATACCCAGTTTATTGCGCTTACCTGGAGTATATTTATAGTAAAATCGACGAAAGAAATCAACTTTTTTCGTTATTTATTAACTAGATAGTGGCACTTTTTAAAAAATAATTGAAGAATTGAGTTCAATTCGACTGATTTACCCGCGATACCAACTGCTGGCCCCAGTTCGTTCCAGCCGATATTTCAACGCGTCGGCCTTGCGCAACATACTGCAGTTTGATTTCCAGATCGATCGCATGCAGATACCCACCGGCGCGCTCCGGCCACTCGATCAGGCAAAGGGTTTGCTGATTCAGATAGTCTCGATAACCCAGGTATTCGAGCTCCTCCGGGTCGGCGAGCCGGTACAGATCGAAATGCGCCACGGCAAACCTGGGCAGCGGATAGTACTCAACCAGGGTGTAGGTGGGGCTGCGTACTCCGCCAACCACACCTTCCGCCTCAAGCGCACCCCGTACCAGGGTTGTCTTGCCGGTGCCCAGTTCACCGCTCAGGGTGATAACACCGCCATGCTCGCAGGCAGCGATCAGGCTGGCGCCAAGACCCCGCATTTCATTTTCATCGTGAACTATCAAGGTCGGGTTAGCCCGCATCCCGCAATCGTTTTACCACGGCTGGAATTTGTTTGACGATGTCGCTCGCGATTAACCCGGTTTGATCCTGCTCAGTGCAACCATACTCGGCGCACAGGCCATGGATAAATACCGCGGATTTTGCTGCTTCGAAGGGGGTCAATCCCTGCCCTAGCAAGGCGGCGATGATGCCACTGAGCACGTCTCCCATCCCGGCACTCGCCATGCCCGGATTGCCACCTGCATTTAACGCAGGGATAGCGCCCTGCTGCCCGATCAGACTACCCGAGCCTTTCAGCACACAGGTCGCGGCAAAGGTTTCGACCAGGCGATCGCAGGCCTTGAGCCGATCTGCCTGAATCTCTGCGGAAGCGCATGAGAGCAACGTCGCTGCCTCACCCGGATGCGGGGTGATCACCACCTGTTTCGATTTCAATGAATGCAGAAATTCGGTTTTGAGGGCACCGGCATCGACAACCATTGGTAAATCGACCCGGCGCAAGGATTGCAGGCATCGTGCCGCGGCGGTGCTATCGCCCAGGCCTGGGCCGATGACGACGACACTCGCCTGTGACAATTTAGACTCGAGCGCATCCCAGCCGAGAACCATGATTTCCGGGAAACTGGCCAGGTTGGTGCGACACTCGGGATGCACCAGCGCGGTAACCAGCCCGGCACCGCTACGCAGTGCGGCCTGCGCTGCCAGCGCAACTGCACCACTCATCCCCTGGTCGCCACCGATAATGAGTAAATTACCATAACGATTTTTATGTGAATTACGTTTGCGCGGTGGCGGTAGCTGGCAGGAATCGATAACTTTTAAAGCCGCCGGGACATTTTGACGCCGGCTGGTAGTGACCCCGAGATCTTCATAGAGCAGCTCACCGCAGTAATCCGGACCGTCGGCAAGATATTGTCCGGTCTTGGCGCCGATGAAGGTCACCGTAAGTTGTGCTTCGACCGCGACCGGCTGAGGATTACCGGTTGAACCGTTAAGTCCCGAAGGAATGTCGATCGCCACCCGGGGTACATCGCAGGCGTTGATCGCGGCAATCAATTTCTGCCAATGCTCATCCAGTTCACGTTGCAAGCCGATACCGAGCAATCCATCGACAATGACATCACCCTTTAACGCCTGTCCCTGCCAGTCTTCGTACTCGCCTCCAGCCTGTTCCCATAATTTTCTGAAATGCCTGGATGTATCCGACTGGCGCGACAAATCACCCTGTATCAGCAGTTGCACATCGACGCCCTGCCGGAGTGCATCAAGCGCCACTACGAAAGCATCGCCACCATTATTACCGGCACCGGCAAACACGGTAATTGTTGATACCCCGGGCCAGCGCGCTACCAGTGACCGCCAGACGCATTGCCCGGCACGCTGCATGAGTTCGATTTCGGCCAGCCCATCCTGCTCGACCGCAGCCTTGTCAAGTTGATAAACCATTTCGGGAAGGTAGAGTAACATGCTGAATTTATACCCTAGCAATCGTCGCAAAGCTACCATCATCAGCGATTTTATTGCGTCGCTAAATCGACCTCATGCAGCGGTTCTCCAACAAAGCATCAATATAGTCCTGATATACTCGCGGTTATAAAATATAAGGATCCGGCTTATGTCTATCCCGACTACCAGTTTTCAGGCGAAATCAGACCAGGAATTACGTTCGCGGGTAAAGCTGTTGGGTAAGCTGGTGGGTAACGTATTGCTCAAGCATGAATCTGCGGAAGTTTTTCACGCGGTCGAATCGCTGCGCACCGGCTTTATCCAGTTACGCAAGCGCGACAGCGAACCGCGGCGCAAGGCATTGATGCAACTTATTACCGGACTCGACCCACAGGTTACCAGCCAGGTGGTAAGGGCATTCACGATGTATTTCAACCTGGTGAATATTGCCGAAGAGGACTACCTGCACCGCCTGCGCCGCGTATCCGTACAGCAACAGGGACACGCCGCCTGGGTGGGCTCGTTTTTTCATACGCTGCAGGAATTCAAAGCCCAGGGCAGCAGGCCCGATGAGCTGCAAACCCTGTTTGACAATCTGCTTTACAAACCGGTGTTTACGGCTCATCCGACCGAGTCCCGACGACGCACGGTAATGCATCATCAGCGTGAAGTTTTTAAAATCATCGATCAACTCACCGATCCCCGTCTGAGTCAGTTTGAGCGTGACGACCTGGTCGACAGGTTGCAACTGCAGATCGAAACCCTGTGGCTGACCAATGAAGTTCGCGGCAGCAAACCGAGTGTTGCCGATGAGATAAAGATGGGTTTGCACTATTTTCAGCGCAGCCTGTATGAAGCGGTCAAAATTGACTATCGGCACCTCGAGCGCGCCGTAATTAATACTTACGGTGAAGACGATTACGGTAATCCGGTGGTCAGCATTCCAAGTTTCATCGATTTCGGCTCATGGATTGGCGGCGACCGCGATGGCAACCCCTTTGTTACCCCGCAGGTCACGCGCATGGCCTTACGCATGCAGGCCGAAGAAATCCTCAGTGAGCACGTGCGGCTGATTTACAAACTGACCCAGGTACTAACCATGTCCACCCGGTGGTTCACCCCGGGCGCCGAATTTCTGGATAGATTGAGTCTGGACGAGGCCATGGGAATCGAGTCCTTCGACCAGCGCCGGGATCAGTTCGAAGACGAAATTTATCGGCGCAAGCTTTATCATATGCATTACCGGCTGAAGAAAAATCTGGCGGTAATTCGCAACCAGATGCGTGACATCGAAACGCCGCATAGCGATCACGCCTACCTGGATGTAGAGGATTATCTCAACGACCTCTACTCGATACGTGATTCACTGATTAGCCATGGCGACTATGCCGCAGCCAATGGCGATCTGAAAGATGTTATTCGTATCGCCGAAACCTTTGGCTTTCACCTGGTATCCCTCGATCTGCGCCAGGAGTCGTCAAGACACACCCGCGCGGTCAGCGAAATATTGCGCTTGTCGGCCGACGTCGATTATGGACAACTCGACGAAAGCCAGCGGCTGGAGTTTCTTGCCGAACAAATCAAGTCTGACCAAAAGCCGGTATTCGAGCGGAGTCAGCTCGCGGACGAAAATCATCAGACGCTGGAAGTATTTGCAACAATCCGCGAGATGCGCACCCAGATCAGTCAGCGATGCATCGGCAATTACATCATTTCGATGACTCATAATGCCAGTCATATCATGGAGGCCATGTATCTCGGATATGTTGCAGGGCTGGCTGGCTGGCAAGGTGGCAAGTATTTTTGCAAGCTCGAAATCACACCCTTATTCGAAACTATCGATGACCTCAAGCATATCGATAGCGTGCTGGACGCGTTGTTGCAAAACGATGTTTACAAGCAGTTGCTGACGCAAAGCGGAGGCATGCAGGAAGTCATGCTGGGATATTCTGATTCCTGCAAGGATGGCGGCATCATGTCGGCTGCCTGGGGACTTTACCAGGCGCAGCAAAAGGTGATTCAGATCACCGCCCGCCATGCTACCGGCTGCCGTATTTTTCATGGTCGTGGCGGCACCATCACACGGGGTGGCGGACCTACTCATGAAGCGATAA
>JBATHL010000012.1:0-3715 GCA_049666745.1 Gammaproteobacteria bacterium | reverse complement strand
CATCCGCATCTGCGTTAGTGGTGACAGCGCTAGCTCAATATTCTTTTCGAGGCCAGATTTATCAACATGGTAGTGGCTCGATACCCGGGCGCATGCAGTCGGCCATTTGGCATCGAGAAATGGTGGCTACGCCCTGATTTGAACAGGGGACCCCATCATTATGAGTATGGCACGACAATTTAAATTAACTATTTATCAATAACTTACCGGGGCACTCGTTGCAAGATTACCCCCACAGAGCATAACCATGCACAACTGGTGCCCACAAAATGCCCACATGATAGGCGCCCTGTGAATCTTAGTGGCGCCGACTTAGCGCGCCATGCCCGTAACCATCCCCATCTCTGTTAAACCACCTAACTCTTAACCGGTGATCAATTGTCGAAATCGGATAGTGAACCATTGCTCGAACAACTCATCGCCGGTGAGGTCAGGGACGGACTCGATCACATCGGCCGAAATGGTTTCGCCCGCAAGGGCACGCGCGATCAGTAACAGGCGGGCATCGAACGAACTAGTAGCGTTAGTGCCGTGTTCGACCAGTTTCTGTAGCACTGCTGTCGCCGCCGCAAATTCACGCCGGACGAGTAACTGGCGGGATTTTATGCGCTGATATTCGAGACTGTCGACATCGTCGGACGCGTCCAGTATGACCATTTGTCTTGGTGAACTGCCCAACAGGTGGAGCGGCAGGGTTTCGAGGCTGGTTTGGGTCAGGACGACGGTCAATGCTTCCCAGATATACGGCATCTGAAAATCGATATGGGGATTCAGGGCGCGGATCAGGAAGGCCTTTTCCAGATCGAAATAAGATACCGTCTCGGCGATCACCTCCGCCGGCAAAACAGTCAGCAAATACTCGCTCGATTCGAACCGGGCGCGCCGCTTGTCGACGTTCACCAAGTGCGCGTGCAGCGGTGATGCATCGAAAATACCATCGATCGATGTCGACAATCGCTGTGGGAAATTGTCGGTCAACGGCGGCGCATCTCCCACCAGCCGAACGAGCATTTCGTGGTCGGCGATGAACAGACTGCCGAGCATGCCCGGATTCTCGATTCCGATATCGAATAACTCGGTGGTCAGCGGGCCGTTCCAGTAGAGGTGCAATTCGGCCCGCGAAATCGGTTGCAAACCGCCGTTGCTGCCCAGCAGTACGAAATCCTGGTTGTTACCGTTCCACAGGCTGCAGTCTTCGAACACGTCGCAAAAGGCTGCGATGATCGCCGCGGTATCCGTACCGAGTAACGCGTGTATCGGTAACCAGTAGCTCGCGATACCGCCCGTTTTCAGTCGTGTCCGCATCAGCGCAAAGTATTCCTTGGAATAGAGATTGACGACTAACGGATTCTTTGGCGGTGGCGGCTCGCCGGTAATCAGGTCGTATTTCCGCTTCACGGTTTGCAGGAAAAACCGACCATCCTCGATGTGCACGGCAACCCGCGGGTCGTCGAGCGGGGACGAGTCTCGCGTCGCGTCGACCAGTCGGCTGAGTTCGATGACATCCGGCGAAATATCGACGACATCGATACGCCGGACCGAATCCAACTTGGTGATTGCATCGGCGGTATTTCCCACACCGTAGCTGATCAGGAGTACGTCTTGCAGATTCCGGTGCAGTACTTCGGGCAAGTAGGCAAACAGCTTCATGTACCGTTCCGAATGGAAATTCGACGCCGTCATCGAAAATCCATTGGTTGCAAGCCGGAAGAATTCTGGCTGACTCAGGGTATCGTGTCGATAGTAGTGCAAGGTAGCGTAGGCACTCTCGCGTACTTCGACCAGCTCGTCGGCAGGATAATAAGCCTGGCCGAGCCGTGCGAGCGTGCGCTGCAGCCCGCCGTAGGGGAAAATCACAGTGACAATCAGCAGGCTGACCGCGAATTTCATCCCGGCCCGGGCAATTCGCGACTGGCCCTCCCCTGTCGACAGAATCAACGCACCGAGCGAAAGATAGCCGAACGCGATTAGGAGCATAGAAAAGTTGATACCGAGTCGTGGTAGCAACAGGAAGGTCGCGACCCCGGATCCGATTGCGGCGCCGAGTGTATTGGCGAAGGTCAGCAGACCGGAGGCCTGCGTGTCGAGAGAGAGGCCACGACGCAGCCGCTCACCGAATAACGGAAACAGCATACCCGACACGAAACTGGTTGGTAACATCAGCACCACCGCGGCGGCGGTGAAGACCCACAGGTTGCGTATGAGCTCGGAGAAGTAAATCACCGCAAGGCCCTGAAAGGCGGCGAAACTTATGACCAGAGTCAACGCGGCGGCAAGCCCCAGCGTAAACAGGGTCTGGTCGACATTGCCCTCGGCGAGACCGGTGCGCGCGACGACGAGCCCGCCGAGGGCAATACCCACCAGCACCACCGCCAGCATGATCGCGAACAGCGTGCTGGTCTCGAAATGAATAAACGTCAGGTAGCGAAACCAGATCACTTCAAGTGCGAGCAGGAAAAACCCTGCCAGTGCAGGGCCAGCCAGCAGTCGCTTGCTGACGACAAGTGGGCATTTTCCCTGTTGCGGCAACAGTAACGGCTGCGCGGGACCGATGAACCGCATCATTAGCAGAGCTGCAAGAATGTTCAGACCGCAGGCTGCGAGGCCAGTTGCTTTAAGCCCTGCTAAGCCGATCAGACCGAATTCGGCGATCAGGGTGCCGCAGACCGCGCCGAAGGTATTCCAGCCATACAGGCGCGCAATCGAATAGGAAAATGAGCGATCGATGTCCCGCAACGCCTTCTGCATGACCGGCAGGGTCGCACCCATTGCAATTGCCGGCAGCAGCAGGACGGCGAACGCGATGACGAATCGGGCGGCATTCAGAAGCGGGCGTTGATCGATCACTTCCGACAGCAGGGATGCGATCGTACCCGACAGTTCAGGCAGGAAAAACACGGTTGCTGCGCCGGCTATCCCGATCACGATTTCGATCAGGATGTAAAGTCGAGCCGGGTTTCCGATGCGCTCGCCAAGCACCGCGATCGCAAGGTTGCCGAGTGCCAGGCCAGCCATAAAAGCCATCAGGACCGCCGCCGCACTCCACACCGACGAGCCTAGGACTATACTGGTCAGGCGGAACCAGACAGTTTCGAACATGAGCGCGGAAGCTCCAGACAGGACGAAAACGATGGGGGCAATGCGTGCCAGGGTTGATTTCGGGCTCAAGATAGCAAATTTTTAATGTTTAAACTTCAAGTCTGGTAGCTGTGGCAGAAATTGCAAGTCAGGGCCGCATCGCATAGGACTCTCGTCGCCACACGGAACTGATCAACGATCCCGTATCGTTGATCGACGATCAGGTCACGCGTGAGTTCAACAGGATCAACGAGGCAATACTGTCTTGACAGGGATTCAACTGCCCTTGCAATATTGTCCTCACCGCGCAGGCCTTCTAGTACAGTACGGATTTTCTCCTCGGCGGAATAATGGCGTCGGGTGGCTCGACGGATATCCCGAACGGTTTTTTCTGCACTTCGGTTCTTGCTCATCATCGTTCCCTCTTTGAGTTAACGATGAGCTAAAACCGTCTCTTAGGCAATCTGGCTATTGGGTCCACATCGGGCTGACGGGCCACAGTTGAATTTGGTACGTGAGCGTCTCGTGTCGGAATCCAACACTGCAATCGCCGTGCGCAGCAGGCCAAAAATGGTGGCTACGCCCTGATTTGAACAGGGGACCCCATCATTATGAGAATGACAAGGCAATTATTTTT
>JBATHL010000011.1:0-8365 GCA_049666745.1 Gammaproteobacteria bacterium | reverse complement strand
TGCAGCACGTACTTGCGGCCGGCATTTTTTTGCGCCCGGACATAAGCGATACGGGTATTGAAAGCACCCCGCGTGCCGGTAATCTGCTCGTAGATGAAGTCGCTGATCTGGTGTGCCCGCGACCGCAGATTGCGTGTTTTTGCCGGCATACTGCGCCCCAGCAACTGTTTCTGCTTGAGTACGTCGAGTAACTGGAACTCTATATTGTATACGCCGGGGGATTTCTCCAGCACCCTTCCAACCACCAGGTAATCCTGACCGGCGCTGCGCCAGCGCTGGTATTTCACCTGGTTGCTGTAATGCGGGTTGGCCGGCAGCTCGGATCGGTTCATGGAATTCAATACCCCGCTGCGATTCAGATCGCTGGCGACAATTTCGGCGAGGTCGACCGGTAGCTTGTTACTCAGTTTTGACGTATCAAACGGCACCACTGCAATCGGCAATGCACCGTCCACACCCTCGGCAATTTCTATCGTCAACGCCGCCTGTGCGGATTGCAGTACGCCAAGAAGCATGACTGCCGAAAACATTCTGACTAACTTTTTTAGCTGCATATGCTGGTTTTACTGTTGTTCTGGATTAAACAAAAAGGTCAAATCACGCTCAAACAAAGCGGGGTCCCCGGGTTTAGGCAAGGGTTCGGCCTTATACACTGCACTCTCGATCGACGCCCGGTAAATACCGGTACTGCCACCACAGGCGCCGAAGGTGACGTCGAGAATAACACCACCGGGTCCCTGTACGACGTGAACTTCGCAAATCGGCATTTTCCCACTTCCAGGAGGTTTTCGCCAATTTCGTTCAACTTTTTGCCGGATCGCAAGTATATACGCTTCGCGTAAAGAGTTAAGCCGGCGCTGATTTTCCTCGGCTTGAAGTTTCGCTCTCAAATCCGCTTCTTTGCGCTGCTGCTCTTCTTCAGCCAGACGACGCTTTTCGGCTTCCTCGGCCTTGCGCTTTTCCTCGGCTATACGTTTCTCCTCTGCCTTGCGCTTTTCCTCGGCTATACGTTTCTCGTCGGCCTTACGCTTTTCCTCGGCTTTGCGTTTCTCGTCGGCCTTGCGCTTTTCCTCGGCCTTACGTTTCTCGTCAGCCTTGCGTTTCTCATCTGCCTTGCGTTTCTGCTCGGCTTTTAACTTCTCGTCGGCCTTACGCTTCTCATCGGCCTTGCGTTTCTGCTCGGCTTTTGATTTCTCGTCAGCCTTGCGTTTTTCTTCGGCTTCTTTTTTTCGTTTTAGTTCAGCTTTTTTCTTTGCTTCGGCTTTACGTTTCTTTTCGGCTTCCAGCTTCTTCTTCTGTTCGAGTTTTTTCGCCTCGAGCTTTTTCTTTTCGGCGTCCTTGATGCGTTTTTCTTCAAGCCGTTTTTGTTTTTCCCTGTCTTCAAGCTGCTGCTGATCAACGACTTCAGCCTTGACCGTCTTGGCGACCTGGCCGGACAGAACGTTCTTTGGCTTATCGACAAAATTCAGATTGAAAACCATCAAGCCGATAATCACGGCATGAATCAGTACCGAAAACGCAAGGGCGCGCGGATGTTTGAGCAATTCTGCAAACACTAAGGCTTTTCCTCGGGCTCCGTCACCAATCCTACCGAACCGACATTAGCCTGTTGCAATAGCACCAGGGTCGCAACCACGTTCTGGTAAGGTCCATTTGCGTCACCGCGCACCATCACCGGTCGCTTAGGTTCTTTGACAAGCGCAGATTTAACCTGCTTGACCAATGCCTCGGCACTGATCTGGCTTTCAGGTTCGACCGCGATATTGAGAAACATCAAGCCACCTTTATCAACCGTGATGACGATGGGTTCCGGGCTTTCCGCATCCAGTGGATTGGCCGGTGCGGTCGGCAGATCAACATCGACTCCTTGTTTCAACAGGGGTGCCGTTACCATAAAGATAATCAACAGCACCAACATTACATCAATGTATGGCACCACATTTATTTCTGAAACTGCGCGACGTTTCTTCACAGCGACAACCCTACTTCGGCGACTGGGCCTGACGTTGCAGGATGCCGGTAAATTCCTCGAGGAAATTCTCGTAGCGCACGATCATCGCATCGATCTCACTGGTGAATTTGTTATACGCAATAACTGCCGGAATCGCCGCGAGCAGACCCATGGCAGTAGCGATCAGGGCTTCGGAAATGCCTGGAGCAACCATCGCCAGGGTTGCCTGCTGGACACCGGCAAGCGCACGGAAGGATTCCATGATGCCCCACACGGTTCCAAACAGGCCGACATAGGGACTAACCGAACCAACCGTGGCGAGAAACGGCAGATTATTTTCCAGCATCTCGATCTCACGCGACATTGACACCTTCATCGCTCGATGCGCCGAGCGCACCACTTCGCTATTATCGAGATCCGCCTTGCGCGCTCGCGCAAATTCACGAAAGCCATTTTCAAATATGGCTTCGAGGCCGAATCGCCGTTCCTGGCGCACGCTTAACTGAGCAAACAAATCACTCAGATTGATACCGGACCAGAAACGCCCCTCGAAGGTTTTGGCTTCCCCCTGTGACTGTCGAATGTAGCCACGCTTTACATACATTAACGCCCAGGAAAAAACCGAGGCAGCCAGCAGCACCAGCATCACCAGTTGTACCGGTACACTGGCATTAAAAATCAGGGTTAATATAGAATCATCATTCATGGCGTTTTTACGTCTGGAATCTTAAAGGTTAGAAGTGGAAACCGGCTATAAATCTATTTCACCCTGGGTTGAGGGTTTTAGTCCGAAATGGGAATAAGCCCGCGATGTTACCACACGACCCCGCGGGGTTCGCATCATAAAACCCTGCTGGATCAGGTAAGGTTCGATGACGTCTTCGATAGTACCGCGCTCCTCGCCGATTGCCGCAGCAAGGCTTTCCACACCGACCGGTCCGCCATCGAATTTTTCGATCAGCGATACAATCAGGCGTCGATCCATGTGATCGAGCCCGGACTGATCGACCTTGAGCATATCCAGTGCCGCGCGAGCAACTTCAGCGTTAATGACTCCATCGACTTTAACTTCGGCGTAATCTCGCGCACGGCGTAGCAAACGGTTGGCGATTCGCGGGGTGCCGCGCGATCGACTCGCGATTTCACGGGCACCTTCGGCTTCGACCTGGATCTCGAGTAGCTGCGCCGAACGCATGATAATGTGACCCAACTCTTCTGCACTGTAAAACTCGAGGCGTTGCACTATGCCGAATCGATCGCGTAACGGCGAGGTCAGCAAGCCCGCACGCGTGGTCGCGCCGACCAGCGTAAAGGGTGGCAAGTCGAGTTTGATCGAGCGGGCCGCAGGACCCTCACCGATCATAATATCGAGTTGAAAATCCTCCAGTGCCGGATACAGGATTTCTTCTACCACGGGGCTCAGACGGTGAATTTCATCGATAAAGAGCACGTCATGCGCCTCGAGATTGGTCAGGATCGCGGCGAGATCGCCGGCTTTCTCCAGCACCGGCCCCGATGTCTGGCGCAGGTTAACCTGCAATTCGTGGGCAATAATATGTGACAGGGTGGTTTTGCCCAGCCCCGGGGGACCGAATATCAATACATGGTCTAGCGCTTCCCGACGCTGGCGCGCGGCGCGAATGAAGATATCCATTTGCTCGCAAACCTCATCCTGGCCAACATACTCGGTCAGCAGCTTCGGCCGCAAAGCACGATCCTGCGACAATTCTTCGGCAACCGCATCCGGGCTGATCAGGCGATCTTCGCTCATAGCTTGACCGTCGTCTGCAATGCTTTCTTGATCAGCTGTGAGGCACTGCTATGGGTTTCGCCCTGCTGTTGTGCGCGACCGATCATCTGCTCGGCATCGGCTGGTTTGTAGCCCAGTGCCTGCAGGGCTTCGATCGCCTCGCTAATAACTGAATGACCACCGGAAGAGGCCTGCTGTGCAGGCATGTCGCTGAGCAGAGCTTCGATCTTGTCGCGCATTTCGATGATCAGGCGCTCGGCGGTTTTCTTACCAATCCCCGGCAATCGGGTCAGCATGGCAACATCATTATTGGCGACACAAATCGCAAATTGCTGGTCATCGATACCGGAAAGAATTGTCAGCGCCATTTTGGGACCGACACCATTGATGCGGATCAGCTGACGGAACAGCTTGCGTTCCTGTTCACCGGTAAATCCGATCAGGCTATGGGAATCCTCTTTAACCAGTAAGTGCGTCCAGATCGATATTTGCTCACCAACCTCGGGAAGCTGGTAATAAGTCGTCATCGACACGTCAGCTTCGTAACCCACACCATTACAATCGATCAGAATTTGCGGCGCGCGTTTGGCGGCTAGTATGCCTGTCAATCGGCTGATCATCTTCGACGACTTCTCCTGCGTTTGAGTAAACCGGGATCGATCCCGGTCTTTTGCCGGGTAGCATAAAATTGTGCATGACAGATAGCAATGGCGAGGCCATCGGCCTCGTCGGCCTGCAGCTCCTGCCGAATACCAAGCAATCGTTTGACCATATGCTGAACCTGGTCCTTGGTCGCTGCGCCACTACCAACGATGGACTGTTTAATTTCTCGCGGGGCATACTCGGCAATTTCAAGCCCGGCCTGATGCGCCGCGCAAATCGCCGCACCACGGGCCTGCCCCAGCTTCAGCGCCGAATCTGGGTTACGCGCCATGAAAACGTTTTCGATACTCATCTGTTCCGCCTGGTGCTTACGAATCACATCGTCGACTGCCGCAAAAATAAACCCCAGACGCTGCGGCAGACTATCGCCGCTGACCCTGATGTGACCACTGTCGATATAGTCGATTCGGCTGGCTTGATTGTCGATAAGGCCGAAACCGGTGATGCGCGATCCAGGGTCAATCCCCAGGATTATCATTAAGCCTCGGCCTCGTAAGCTTCCTCTGGAATATCTGCGTTGTAAAAAACATCCTGTACGTCATCCGAGTTTTCGAGCAGATCGACCAGGCGCAACACTTTCTGTGCGTCTTCTACTGCGAGTTCAGCATTAGTCGATGCGCGCATGGTTAATTCGGAATCTTCAGGTTCGAGACCGACGTCGGTCATCGCCTGTTTCACGGCCACATAATCCTCGGCCGCAGTCAGAACTTCGATACTGCCATCATCGTCCACGATGACATCCTCGGCACCGGCTTCAAGCGCTGCCTCCATGACTTCGTCTTCATCGTGTTCGGGGGAATAAATCAGCACGCCGAGGCTGGAAAACATATAGGCTACCGAACCGGTCTGACCGAGATTACCGCCGGCTTTGCTAAATGCGTGGCGTACGTCGGCAACGGTTCGATTGCGGTTATCCGACAGGCAATCAACGATGAAAGCTATTCCTGCCGGTCCATAACCCTCGTAGCGAATTTCTTCGTAATCGGAACCGTCGAGCTCACCTGCGCCACGTTTTACCGCGCGCTCGATGGCATCTTTGGGTACTGACTGGGATTTGGCTTTATCGACCGCGGCGCGCAGTGAAGCATTGGCATCGAGATCGGAACCGCCGGCCCTGGCAGCGACGACAATTTCCTTGATCAGTCGGGTAAACAGTTTGCCACGCCTGGCATCCTGCGCTTTCTTACGGTGCTGAATGTTAGCCCACTTGCTGTGACCCGCCACTTATTTCCTTCCCCAGGTTTGTGTGGCGCTATGGTAGCACTTTTTTCGGGGAAGCTTTACCAGCCAGGAGGGAGTTTTTTCTCAATAGTGATATGTTTACCTTCGATCGAAATATAACCGCCGGTTTTCAATTCCTTGAGGATGCGATGCACCATTTCTCGGGTCGCGCCAACGCGGCTGGCGATGTCCTGCTGGGTGAGTTTTTCGGTAACCAGTTTTTCGCCAACCTCTTCGGCATGCTTGTAAAGCACCCGCACTACCCGGTTGTAAACGTCTTCCAGCGCGAGACTGCTGACCTCTTCGGTCAGGTCCTGGATACGGTGTATGAGCAAATCGATAATGCGCATGCTCACCGTCGGCCTGGTCAACATCGTATCCATAAAAACCTGGCGCGATATAATGCCAAAAGTCGAGTCTTCGGTGGTAATAATACTGGCCTGGCGGGGGATTCTGCCCAGCGGGGCGAGTTCGCCAAATGCTTCGCCTTCACCGAGGGTATTGATAATAATTTCCTTACCCTTGTCATTGTGCAGGAAAACATCGACCTTGCCCTGCAGGATCACATAGAAAGAGTCGGTTTCGTCGCCCTGGCTGACGATTACGGTATTTTTCGGAAACTGGCGAATTACTGTCTGCGCGGCGACACCATCTATGTCATCTTCGCTCATCCCGCGAAACAGCGTAATATCTTCAAGTGTTTCGTTTAAGTTAGCCATGTTTATTATTTAATTTAATCGCGTACTGCCAAGTAAGTAATCATTACCAAATTTAGCGCGGTAATCAAGGTCAATTCGACCAACTGTCATTGATCACCGAACGGCCTGTCATCACCCCGGGTCGGGGTATACCCATTAACTGTAGCACGGTTGGAGCAATTGCTGATAAATCTTCTCCCTGCGCGAGCGCAGTTACCTGCTCATCGATGATCAAACAGGGCACCGGATAGTTAGTGTGCTGGGTATGCGGTTCACCCGTGTCAGGGTCAACCATTTCATCACAATTACCGTGATCGGCGGTCAGCACGACCGCATAGTTATTTGCGATGGCGGACTCGAGCACACGCCCTACCTCGTTATCGAGCGTTTCCACGGCCTTGATAACTGCTGCGCGTACCGCGGTATGCCCGACCATGTCGCCATTGGCAAAATTCACAACTATAAATTCATAATCCCCGGATTGCATCGCCGCGATAACTTCGTCGGCCACTTCCCCTGCACTCATTTCCGGTTGCAAATCATAGGTGGCGACCTGTGGTGACTTGACCAATTTGCGCTCCTCGCCGGGATAAGCAGCTTCGCGACCGCCGTTAAAGAAAAAAGTGACATGGGCGTACTTTTCAGTTTCGGCGCAGTGTAACTGGCGATATCCCGCATCACTGATGACGCTACCCAGGGTAGTTTCGGGGCGGACCGGCGCAAACGCGACGGCGGCATCGAGCCTCGAATCGTAATGGGTCATACAGGTAAGCCTGATCGGGCGATACTCCTCTCCCCGGTCGAATTCCGCAAACTTCTCGAACGCAAAGGCTGCGCAAATTTGACGCGCGCGGTCATTGCGAAAATTGAAAAACACCATTTCATCCCCGGCGCGAGGTGTTTGCAGTCTCGGCAAATGGGTCGGCAGGATAAATTCATCACCGTTGCCGTCAGCATAGCTTTGCTCAATAGCTGCATCTGCGGAAGCGGCGGATGCGCCCTTGCTGCTGACAATATTGTCCCAGGCCAGCTGCACCCGATCCCAGCGTTGATCGCGGTCCATCGCGTAGTAACGTCCCGTAACGGTACCGATATGACCCCCGCATTCCGCCAGCAGTGCTTCAAGCCCGGGTAAATAGCCCAGTGCCGCCCGGGGCGCCGTATCGCGACCATCGGTAATCATATGTAGCTGCGGCACAACCTGGTGCCGGTGACATAAGCGGATCAATGCGTTGAGGTGGTCGAGATGACTGTGAACACCGCCATCGGAAACCAGGCCGATCAAATGCAACGGTCTATTCGCCGCCCTGGCTGCCTGCACTGCGCCAAGCAAGGCCGGATTCTCGAAAAAACTGCCGTCGTCGATGGCGTCGTCGATACGCACCAGGTCCTGTTTGACGATGCTGCCACTGCCAATGGTCATATGTCCGACTTCAGAATTGCCCATCTGGCCGACTGGTAAGCCCACGCCACGACCGGAAGCTGCCAACGTGGTCATCGGGAAATCAGTAAAATAACGATCGAAATTGGGTGTACTGGCCTGCACGATCGCATTATTGGTGGGATCGGGGTTAATTCCGAATCCATCCAGAATAATAAGTAAGGTCGGACGACGCAGCGTCCCTGGTTTAGTGGTCATCGGGATTATTGAAACAAGGGCCTGAATGGCAGCGCATGATACCGTAAAACCCTGGCAGGGTTAAGCAACCTCGACCCCGAACGGATACCGGGCTGGTGTTAAACCTTGATATCGAGAATGGTTCCTATCACCTGGTTGGAGGCTTCCAGTGATCGGGCATTGGCGCGCACGGCACGCACGATTTCAGACTGTTCTACCAGCGCGCGGTCGCGCGAACCCGAGGCCAGCGAATCGCTGCCTTCTCCGCGCGCAACTTCGGCGACGTTTTGATCGAGACGCGTGAGCTGCTCGCGAATACCTTCAGCCGCGATGTTGCTGGCATCGGAAGCCGGGTACTGGGGTTGGGCGGGGCCGGTTATATTCATTTATTTCAACATACAGTTAGACCTGTTAAGTCTAGTCAACTGAGCAATATTCACCTCGATACAGGCGCAACTGCGGAC
>JBATHL010000010.1:0-1892 GCA_049666745.1 Gammaproteobacteria bacterium | reverse complement strand
GGCCTCCGTCGTCCTTCCCACATTCAAAGCCCCGGAATGGATCATGCAGGCGTTCACCTTCCTGGTGATCGTGGGCCTCCCGCTGGCCCTGATTCTCGCCTGGGCCTACGAGTTAACACCGGAGGGTATGAAAAAGGAGAAAGAGGTCGATCGGTCCCAGTCGATTACGCGTCAAACCAGTCGCAAGCTCGACTTCATTATCATCGGTGTTATGGCGGTAGCAATCGCCTATTTCCTGGTAGACAAATTCGTATGGGTCGATGAAAAGCCCGCTACGACCGTAGCAGTCTCCGAAGAGAGGCCATCCGTTGCCGTGCTACCGTTCGCCAATAGAAGTGCCAATGTGGATGATGCCTTCTTTGTTGACGGGATACACGATGACTTACTGAGTCGCGTCTCGAAGATTGCCTCGATCAAGACCATCTCGCGAACGTCAGTGTTGCAGTATCGGGATACGACCACGACCATCCCGCAGATCGCGGAGGAGTTGGGCGTCGCCACCGTGCTGGAGGGTGGCGTGCAGAGGGCCGGAGAGCAAGTACGGATCAATGTGCAGCTGATCGACGCCCGAACGGATGAACACCTTTGGTCTGAGATTTACGACCGGCAACTGTCTGCAGCAAACATCTTTAGCATCCAGAGCGAGATTGCCACACGCATAGCAGAAGCGCTGCAGGCCGCGCTATCGCCGGCGGAACAAGACAGACTGAAGGCCGTTCCTACGGAAAACCTGGCCGCCCTCGAAGCTTATTTTCTTGGAAAACAAGCCCTTGCCAGACGAACGGGCGCGGCTTTGGCAGACGCGGTCGATTATTTTAAGAAAGCGATCGAACTCGATCCTGGTTTTGCGCTGGCATACGTAGGCCAGGCGGATAGTTATGTCCTGCAGGTAGACAACGGTAACCTCAATCCAAAAAATGCGCTGGCATTGGCTGCGCCATTGATCGACAAAGCATTGGAACTGGATGACCAATCAGGCGAAGCATATGCAACGCTGGCATTAAGTCTCGCATACTTGAATGACCACGACGCTACAAATGCCGCATACCAGCGCGCTCTGGAAATTGATCCAAACTACGTAAGCACACATCACTGGTACAGCAATTTCCTCAGAGACTCTGGTCTTTACGATGCCGGAATGAAGCAGATTGAAGATGCAATCCGACTTGACCCATTATCAGCAGTGTTACATGTCAATCTCGGCACGGTTCTTTATGAACTTGGACGACCTGAAGAGGCGTTGGCCCAGTTCAAGAAAACCGTTGAAATGGATGTTGAATTTCCACTCCCATATTGGTGCATCGGTGGAATATATTGGACTCATTTCGGTCAATTGGACGAGGCGCTAACCTGGTTTAAGCAAGCTCTGGAACGAAACCCCGGGAATGCGCGACTCACAGCCTTGATTGGTCTGATTTATCTTGATTTGGGCGGTGAAGCTGAGGCTGAACACTGGATCAATACTTCGCTTGAACTACAATCAGATGGCATTTTTTCTAATTGGGCCAAAGAAATGCTTTTGCTCTCTCAGGGTGAAAGCACCCAGGCAGCAAACTATGCCGGCAAAGTACTCCAGCAAAAACCTGACTGGGCAATTTCACTCGCAAATTTGAGAAACCAGGATTTGCGGGCGAGTCTTGGTACTAATGCCAGCGCTCGCTACAAAAAGCAGTTTCCGATGTTGTTCGATGAAGATGAGCCGAAGATCGACAGATCCAATGTGGACGCTGCGATAAATCTCGGGTTGGTCATGACCGATATTGGCCAGTTAGCGCGTGCGCAGTTGCTGCTCGATAGGAGCCTGGATTATGCGGAATCGACATCCATGCCCAGATTGCACTGGTATCCGGTTGCATATGGAATTCCGCAGCAAGTGCAGATTTATGCACTAC
>JBATHL010000009.1:0-6620 GCA_049666745.1 Gammaproteobacteria bacterium | reverse complement strand
TTCCTGTCACCTGACGATGAGTTTGCCGACTATGAAAACTGGGACATCGGTAACCTCGATGTTTCCGAAGCCAAGACCGACGCCATGCTGGCGGGTGAGTATGCCCGTGAAGCGTTAAAACGTGGATTGGCCATCGAACAAAAGCTCGGCACCAACCCCTACAAGTTTGGTGTTGTAGGCGCCACTGACAGTCATACGTCGCTTGCCACTGCCGAAGAAGATAATTTTTTCGGCAAGCATAGTGGCTACGAACCCAAAGCCAACCGGATGAACCATCCTTTCATGGAAAACGAAAATGGCAAGATCATGGGCTGGCAAATGGTAGCTTCCGGGCTCGGCGCGGTGTGGGCGACGGAAAATACCCGCGAAGCTATTTTCGATGCGATGCAACGCAAGGAAGTCTATGGCACCACCGGCCCACGCATGAGCGTCAGGTTATTCGGTGGCTGGGATTTCACCAGCCAGGATCTGAATTCGCGTATGCCGGTACGGCTGGGCTATGAGAAAGGCGTGCCCATGGGTGGTGACCTGCGGGTCATGCCGGCAGATGCGCAAGCGCCCAGTTTCATGGTTTACTCACTGCGTGATCCCGATGGTGCGAACCTGGACCGGATTCAAATTGTCAAAGGCTGGCTGGGCGTTGATGGTAAGACTCACGAACAAGTCTATGACGTTGTCTGGGCAGGCGAGCGCGCTATCGTAGATGGCAAATTACCACCAGTCGGTAATACCGTTGATGTCGCTAACGCGAACTGGATCAACACCATCGGTGCAGCTGAACTGGGTACGGTATGGACAGACCCGGATTTCGATGCACAGCAGAAGGCCTTCTATTACGCCAGGGTCCTCGAAATTCCGACGCCACGCTGGAGCACTTATGATGCCTTCAGATTTGGCGTGGATTTGCCCGAAGGCGCACCGACTTCGACCCAGGAGCGGGCGTACACTTCTCCAATCTGGTATACGCCAAAGTCCTGATAAGGCACGGGTATTTGAATTGTTGTTGAATTCTACAGGGAAGCTGTAGCAGGGATAATGCACCGCCGCGGGTAGATTTCCTGCTCGCTTCAGATACGATAGCCCGAAAGTTCTGCTACCCGGTTGAACCCATGACCACAATCGATGACGACAAGTTAAAACGCGATCCGTTATTCCAGCCACTAAAGATCAGGCATCTGACCCTGAAAAACCGGATCATGAGCACCAGTCATGCAAGTGGTATGGATGACGATGCTATGCCGGGCGAGCGCTACCAGCGTTACCACGAAGAAAAGGCGAAAGGCGGGCTCGCGCTGACCATGTTTGGCGGGTCGTCCAACGTGGCGCCTGATTCGCCTTCCACCTTCGATCAGCTACGCGTGGATGACGATCGGGTTATCCCGTATTTCCAGCAATTCTCTGAACGTATCCACGCCCAGGGCGCGGCCCTGATGTGCCAGATTACGCACCTGGGACGCAGGGGCGATCCGACCGCGGATAACTGGCTGCCGACATTGGCACCGACCTCGGTGCGCGAGACTCTGCATCGCAGTATTCCGCGGGAAATCGACGAAGACGATATCAAACGCATCGTCAAAGCCTTCGGCCAGGCCGCGCGACGCTGTTACGAAGGCGGTCTCGATGGTCTCGAAACCCATGCCGGCGCCCACCTCATCGGGCAGTTCTTTTCGCCCGACATCAATCGGCGCAGCGACAGGTACGGCGGCAGCGTCGAGAACCGTGCGCGTTTCGCGTTGATGGTTCACGACGAGATTCGTAAAAATGTCGGCGCTAATTTCCTGGTCGGCATGCGTATGTCGATTTACGAAGACCGGGGTGGTTTGTCCGCTGAAGATGCCCTTGCCATTGCGCAGCTGATGGAACGCGAAGGCGCCATCGATTTTCTGAACTGCGTGGCCGGACGCATGGATACCGAGCTCGCACTCGCGGAAAAAAATATGCCCGGCATGACCGAACCATTAGCGCCATTCCTGCCGCGGGTTGCGGCGCTGAAAAAGGAATTATCGCTGCCGGTATTTCATGCCGCGCGCATCACCGATGTCGCCACCGCGCGTTACGCGATTCGCGAGGGTATCCTCGACATGGTAGCGATGACGCGCGCGCATATTGCCGATCCGCAGATCGTCAACAAGATCATGCGTGGCGAAGAAGATCGAATCCGCCCCTGTTTCGGCGCGTCGCATTGCATGTACAAGAGTCCATGCTGCGTCCACAATGTTGCCGCCGGCCGCGAGACGGTATTGCCGCAGGTCATCGAGCCAACGACAGGTAAAATCAGGCATGTGGTCGTGGTGGGCGGCGGGCCGGCGGGGATGGAAGCCGCCCGCGTCGCTGCCGAGCGCGGTCACCGGGTCACGCTGCTCGAAGCCACGCCGCAACTGGGCGGACAACTGCTGTTGGCTACTCGCGCCGACTGGCGACGTGACATGATCTCTATCGTCGACTGGCGTGTCTCCGAGCTCGATCATCTCGGTGTACAGGTGCATTACAACAACTATGCCGACGGTGCGGATGTGCTCGGGTTTAAACCCGATGTCGTAATTGTCGCCAGTGGCGGCTTACCGAACTTCGGTGACCTGGACGGGGAGGAGCATTGCTGCAGTGTCTGGGATATATTGAGCGGGGATGTCAAGCCTGAACAGCGGGTGCTGGTTTACGATGGTACCGGCCGGCATGAAGGTCATTCCTGTGCCGAGCATCTCGCCGGGGCGGGGTCGGCAGTAACGCTTGCACTAATCGACGATCGTGTCGGTGCAGAAATGGGCTATGCCGAACGGGCCTCGCACCGCAAACAACTTTATCTGAAGCGAGTGCATACCCGGCCTGACCTGGTGTTGAAAGCGGTACGCCGCGAAGGCGAGGGGCTGGTTGCCATCCTGACGAATGACCTGACCGACGATTCAGTCGAAATCGAAACCGACCAGGTAGTGGTTGAACGCGGTACGTTTCCAGTTGACGAGGTTTTTCGGGAACTGAAGGAAGGCGCCGCCAACCGGGGCGTTACCGATATCGACGCGTTAATCAACGCCGAGCCTCAGCCTTATAATGCAAACCATGAAGGCGGCTACCTGCTGTACCGCGTCGGCGATGCCGTCAGCAGTCGCTCCGTGCATGCCGCGCTGCTCGATGCTTACCGGATTGCGGTTGCCTTGTAACCCTGCCAGGCAGATATTTGCAGACGATCTTACCGGCAATCAGGCATTTGGCAGATCGAGGAAAATGGATTTGATTGCGGTGTCGAAGCGCGATAGGGATTTGTTCATATGCTGAATCAGCATTAGCTGACGGGTATCGATCGGATTACCGAAAGGGATTTGCAGCAGTTTGCCGGGCTCCAGCCTGGCATGTAAGCGGCGCGGCACGATGGAAACGCCGAAACCGTCGGCGACCAGGTTTTCTATCGCTTCGAGGGAGTCGATTTCGATTGACTCGTTAACGTGAATGCCGCGTTGCTGTAGCTTGGCAGCGATATGCTGGCCTACCCAGGTACGCTTGTTAAAGGCGATGTAGGGCATCGAGCGCAGTAATTCCGCATCGGATTCGACTTCGATTCCGGCGGGCCCGATGACGTAAAAGGGTTCGGATGCAATCGCGGTAATGTCGAGTTCCGGAATCTCGATAAGTGGGGTCGTAACCAGCGCGTAGTCCAGTTCCCGCCGTACCACCGCGGCAGCGAGTTCACTGGACAATCCGGATTTGACGCTAACCTGCAGCTCGGGAAACTGTCGGCGCAAGGCATCGAGAACCCGGGGTAACAAATTGTGCACACTGGTGGGGATGAAGCCAATCGATACCGATCCGGTTGTCGCGGCGCCACTTGCTTCCTGGCGGATGTTTTCGATTTTGGCGAGTACTTCACCGGCGAGATGCGCGATGCGCATTCCCGTTGTGGTTAACCTGGCCGGCCGGTTGCTACGATCAAACAAATCGACGCCAAGCGTGGTTTCGAGTTGTTGCATCTGTACACTGATCGCCGCATGACTCAGACCGATGCGATCGCCGGCCGCGGCGAAACTCCCGCTATCCAGGATCGTGACCAGCGAACGCAGTTGCCTTAAGTTCATTTATCGAAATTAGTGTTAAATTAATTGAATATTATATCAAATTAAATTCAATTTCATAAATTTAACTAAAGTAATATTATATGCCGATGTCAGATTCAGACCCACAATCGATTACGGTCAGCGTATGGCGCGGTAGTGCCGAAACTGGCGAACTGCAGGATTTCGAAGTCCCGCAGCAGCCGAGTCAGACCATTCTCGACGTGGTCACCTGGATCCAGCGTCACCTAGATACCTCCCTGAGTTATCGCTTTGCCTGCCGCGTGGGCATGTGTGGTTCCTGCGCGATGATGGTCAACGGGATTCCGCGCTGGACCTGCCGCACTCACGTCAACAAGGTTATGCGCGACCGGCATATTACCATCGAGCCGTTGCGCAACCTGCCGGTGATCAAGGATCTGGCCTGCGACATGAGCGATTTTTTCGAAAAATGGAAACGGGCGGAAGGGCATTTCAGCGGCTCTACCTCGCGTAACGACAAGGTGGCGGACATTTCTCCAGGGTCCAGCGCACGCCAGGCCGCCGATGCGGCCATCGAGTGCATCAACTGTGGTATCTGTTACGCGTCCTGCGACGTGGTCGCCTGGAACCGGGACTACCTGGGCCCGGCCGCTCTTAACCGCGCCTGGAGCCTGCAGAATGATGAGCGTGATAGCGCCCAGGATAAGCGCCTGCAGGCCGTCGCGGGCGACGCTGGCTGCCATCTGTGTCACTCGCAGCAGGGCTGTGCCACCTATTGCCCCAATGAACTCAATCCAACCGCGTCGATCGCCGGCCTGAAACGCATGACCGCCGCCGGTTTTCTGAAAAATCGTTACCGCAAGCGTTATGCTTGAAATTCGACTTTATCTCGCCCAACGCATCAGCGCCGCCATCATGGCGCCACTGGTGTTGCTGCACCTCGGGCTGATGATTTACGCCATCCAGGGTGGACTCGACGCCGCTGAGATTCTGGGGCGCACCCGCGGCAGCCTGTTCTGGGGCAGTACCTATGCAGTGTTTGTTATCGCAGTGTCGGTGCACGCGGCGATCGGTTTGCGCAATGTCATGCGCGAATGGCTGCAGTTGCGCGGCATGATGCTGTCGGGCCTGAGCTGGCTCTGTTTTGCCGGCTTACTCGGCGCCGGTGCACGCGCGATCGCGGCGTTGGTGGGTACGTCATGAAAGCGCATCGACGTCAGCCGTTGTACCTGGCATTTTTACTGCATCGCGTTTCCGGGCTGGGACTGGCGTTATTCCTGCCGTTTCATTTTTACGTGCTCGGATTGTCACTGCAAGGTGAAGCCGCGCTCGATCGGTTTTTACACTGGAGTGAATTACCGTTGGTGAAATTTGCCGAGTTCGGTCTCGTGTTTTTACTGTCGGTGCACTTTTTCGGTGGCTTGCGATTATTAGCGTTGGAAAACATGCCGTGGAGCAATCGACATAAAAACTACGCCGCACTCGCGGTTGCAGCGGCATTCTTTGTCGCCAGCGGATTCCTGCTACGGGCTTTTTAATGGAATTTCAAACCCTGAAAACCGACGTTTTAATCCTCGGCAGTGGTGGTGCCGGCCTGTTTGCCGCGCTGCACGCCAGCAAGGCCAATCCGGATCTCGATATCACCATTGCGATCAAGGGTCTGCTCGGCAAATGCGGATGTACGCGCATGGTGCAGGGTGGTTATAACGTCGCCCTGAGCCCGGGCGACTCGGTCGAACGTCATTTCATGGATACCATCAATGGCGGCAAGTGGCTGCCTGACCAGGCTATGGCGATGCGCCTGTGCGAAACCGCGGTAATCCGGGTACAGGAGCTGGAAAACGAACTGGGCTGCTTTTTTGACCGTAACGACGACGGCTCGTTGCACCACAAGGCATTTGCCGGGCAAACTTTCGATCGCACGGTGCACAAGGGTGATCTGACCGGAATCGAGATAATCAGCCGTTTGATGGAGCAGGTACGCGCCCTGCCGGTACAGTTGATGGAAGAGCATCGTGCCATCGAGTTGCTGCCGTCGCGCGATGGCGCTGCACTCGCCGGGGTATTGATGGTCGATATGCGTAGCGGTGAGTTTCGCGTGGTGCAGGCGAAAACCGTGCTCATGGCGACCGGTGGCGGCCCGACCATGTATCGCTACCACACGCCCTCGGGCGACAAGTCGATGGATGGACTGGCGATGGCGTTGCGACTTGGCCTGGGTTTGCGGGATATGGAGATGGTGCAGTTTCATCCCACCGGGCTGCTGGCCGGTCGCGATACCCGCATGACCGGTACGGTACTCGAAGAAGGCCTGCGCGGTGCCGGCGGTTACCTGCTCGATGGCACCGGCGAGCGTTTCATGAATAATTACGACGCTGACGGCGAACGCGCCACGCGCGATATCGTCAGCCGGGCGATCTATGCCGAAATGCGCGCGGGTCGAATCACGCCCAATGGTGGGGTTTATATCGCGATGGGTCACCTCGGGCCGGAACAGGTTGCGCAGCGGTTTCCTGGCATGGTCAAACGCTGTGCCGACTGCGGTTTTGACCTGGCCGGCGGGCGGGTCGAAGTTGTGCCCACCGCGCATTACCTGAT
>JBATHL010000008.1:0-3543 GCA_049666745.1 Gammaproteobacteria bacterium | reverse complement strand
ATGCTGCACTGAACCGGATCGAATCTGACAGCGTTGCAACCGATACACCTGTCAAGCTGGATTCCCTGAAGCCCTGGTATGAATGGAAAGACAAACTTCATCAGGAGCACGGCCTGTCCTTCGGAGTGGAATACAACACGACCTACCTGAGTACCAGCGATAACCAGTCGGGTACCGACGACCATGCTTCCGGCGGTATCTTTCGCTTCAGTGGTGTCTGGGAGGCGTTTGCCCGGGGCTCGGCTCACCCTGGTAACCTGAATTTTCTGGTCGAACGCACGGACGAATTTAGTAATACGGGACCCAGTTCCTTCCTTGGCGAGAGCCTGGGCTATGCCGGAATCTCAAACCTGCCCTACAATGATGAAGGCTGGCGGCTCAACACGCTCTACTGGGACCAGAAGTTCCAGCATGGCAAGTACGAGTTCGTCGCTGGTTGGCTCGATACCAGTGATTACGTCGATGTCTTCCCGCTGGTCAGCCCCTGGACAGACTTCTTCAACTATGCCTTCAGCATCGGCGTTGGCGCCCTCGATCTGGCCAGCGATCCCGCGCTCGGGTTAGCGGGTGCGGCCTGGCTGACAGATAACGTTTACACCATGGCCGGCTTCGCTGACGAGAATGGGGATGGGACCGATCCCGGGGAAGGGTTCGATACCTTCTTCAACGATCGAGAGTACTTCAAACACATCGAGATAGGCTGGACCGGCGCTTCACAGGAGGCCTACTACCTCAACAACGTTCACCTGACCCTGTGGCATGCGGATGAGAGAGATGACCTGGGCGTGGAAGACGGTTGGGGGGGTGTGCTGTCCTTTAACCACGCCATCGGCGACAAATGGCTGGTGTTCGCCCGGACCGGGTGGGCGGAGGACGGCGGCAGCCTGCTGGAACGGTCGGTCAGCATCGGGGGCGGCTATACGCCTGGCGGCATGGCGACGCTGGGATCCGGAAGCCAGCTTGGATTCGGCCTTAATTGGGGCCAGCCTAACGATGCCCTGTTCGAAACGGATCTGGATGACCAATACGCAGCGGAGGTCTACTACCGCTGGCAGGTGGCCGAGGAAATTGCGATCACACCGAGTGTCCAGTGGCTCATCGACCCGGCGCTCAATCCCGATGAGGACAGTATCTGGTTCGCTGGTTTGCGAGCACGTATAGCGCTCTAGGCTCAGTTTTGTGCTAATTGCTGCAGCCGATCTGGAGAAAGGAATACATCGCAAGCTTATCCCCACAAAGCATAACAAGGCACTACTGGTAGCCACAAATCTTCCATAATATCCAACCCAGGTCTCAACACCTGCTGTCGAAGATTAGCACTTAGCCTACACAGCAATTCGGTGCTTAGGGTGACTAGTTAACGTATTTCACCGTATAAATAATTATGTTAACTGTCACCCTAATGTGCCCTAATATTCAAGGTCTTGCCTGCAACATGTTTCGTTCTTATCGTTGATATTCCTTTTCTATCTGATATCCAATAGGCTAATGCTGTCTGTGTTTCAAAAAGCTTATTCTAAAGCCAGGGATTTCCATCTGTAAAATACGATATAACAACATAGCCGGCAATTCATAAGCTCGTAGAGAAGCGCTGAAAATCAGTCATATACCAATCTCGTAGAGTTAGACAAAACTTCGTTGAGCTGCGTACAATGCCGCCGAAATTTTTGCAATGAGTTGTATAGTCGCGACCGTATCGATCGATGAGATAGGGAGTTAGCAATGTACCTGGAGTTAGCCATAGTAGCCATTATTGTTATGGGCTGGAGCGGGATCGCTGGCGCGGTGGAGCGGACAGCGATAAGCGGTCCCATGGTTTTTACCGTTGTCGGTCTGGTAATCGGTCCGCTCGGTTTGGGCTGGCTTGTTATCGATCTCGATGACGATGGTATGCGTGTGCTTGCCGATCTTACGCTGGCTCTGGTGCTGTTTGTCGATGCGGCCCACGCCGATCTTGTTGTGGTCAAACGTAATATTCGAATTCCACGAAGGATGCTGGTACTAGGACTACCGCTGACTATCTTGTCTGGATTCGGCCTGGGGTTGCTGATTTTTGACGAGCTTTCAATTTTTGAGCTTGCCATCCTCGCGACGATGCTTGCCGCAACCGATGCGGCGCTAGGCAAAGCGGTTATAACCAACAAGGATGTACCCTCGCGTATCAGGGAAGGCCTCAATATCGAAAGCGGCCTCAACGATGGCATCTGTGTCCCTATCCTGTTTCTGTTTATCGCGCTGGCGCTGGGCGTTGACACCGGAGACAGCAACTTTTTGTTTGCCGCAAAACTGATTGCCCAGGAGGTTGGCATCGGATTGATCGTTGGCCTCGGACTGGTTGCGATCGCGCAGAGGGTGCTGCAGGCCTGCTATGACCGCGGCTGGATCACCGAGGTCTGGATACAATTACCGGTGATAACTTTGGCGTTGGCGTGTTTCGCCATTGCCCAGACATTGCACGGTAGCGGATATGTTGCCGCTTTCGTTGGCGGTTTGCTATTTGGTCATTACGCGACAAAAGACAATTCAAAGCAGAAGCTTCTTTTGGCAGCGGAAGGAACCATGGAAACGATGGCTCTGGTGACCTGGGTCATGTTCGGAGCAGTCGTGGTGGGCCAGCTAATGGGCTACTTTAGCTGGAAGGTTATGATGTACGCAGTGTTAAGCCTTACCGTGGTGCGCATGGTCCCGATGTTCCTGTCGTTAACGGGCACCGGGGAGTCGACTACCAGCAAACTGTTTCTGGGGTGGTTCGGACCTCGGGGTCTGGCCAGCGTTGTATTTGCAATTATCGTGATAAGTCAAGGCGTCGAGAATAGCAACCTACTCGCGATAGTAGTTGGCTGCACGGTCACGATAAGCATCTTCGCTCACGGTTTCACTGCCAATCTTTTGGCTCGCCGGTTTGGACCCAGCATGGCGCTCAAGCAGGAATCGGCAGAAAAATAAAGCCAACCCCGAGCGCGTTGGTATTTGCGGAGGACTACGCGGGCAAGGGGCGGGAGATAGTCGGGTCTTATCAGCCTTGCGTGCCGCAATCCGAGGCAGTTTCACGAGGCGGCCGCGCAAACATCCGTGCCAGGCGGCTTCTCATCGATACCGCCCTGGTGCTGCCACAACCGCTAAAACTGGAGCAGGGGCGGTACAATTGCGCTTACATGTTGTCCTTTGGCGGGGCCTTACCCGTTTCCTCCTGGTCGAGAACAGCGCCCGCCCCCTTGATCGCTTCCTGCGGCGTGGTGGCCTCGACCAGCACGCGGCGCGGTGCAAACTGGATGCCCTCGGCTTCAAATGCGCGCTGGATTCGAACAAAGGCCTCGCGGCGAATCAGGAATTGCTGTCCCGGCACCGCGGTAAACTTGAAGCGGACGATCAGTGCCGAGTCGTCCATGCGGTTGACGCCCTGCGATTTGACCGGAGCCAGCAGCAGCGGCCCCCACTGCGGGTCTTCCATCATATCGATGCCGATTTTCTTGATCATCTTGCGCACTTTCTCGATATCGGTTTCGAAAGGCACGCGGAGTTCGCACTTCATGATCGCCCAGT
>JBATHL010000007.1:0-1740 GCA_049666745.1 Gammaproteobacteria bacterium | reverse complement strand
CAGCCTGACCTTCCCCCATCACTTCAAGGAAAGTATGCGTTACGTTGCCGGCGGTTATTACCAAAAAACCGATTACCGCAGCTATTCGCTGCAGCGCACCGAGGAATTACTTGCCGACGGGGTCGATATCGATCTCAGTCCACCACAATAAAATCAAAAATCAAGGGGTCAGTGTCGATCGATTGGTCGAGGAACTACTTCTTCTTATCAAGCATCGATGCTAGTTCCGCGAACGGATTATGAGTAGCCTCGGATTTTTGCTTTTCCTCGGCAAAATCAACGTAACCCGCAGCAGTTTCGCGAGAATGCTCATTGTCATGACAATAAACGCACAGTAACTCCCAGTTACTACCATCGGCGGGGTTATTGTCATGGTCGTGATCACGGTGATGAACTGTCAGTTCACGCAGGTTGCCGTGGTTGAACTCGCGCGCACAGCGACCGCAGATCCAGGGATACATTTTAAGCGCCCTGCTGCGGTAACCCTGCTCCCGTTGTTGCCGCTCAGCCTGTGCCTGTGCGACGACGCGATCCAGCTTGTCTTTGGAGCGTTCAGTTGACATTGTTGCTCGCGATTGACCAGATAATGACTACACTTATTAAATGTGTACAGCATACCCCTTTCCCGGGCCATTAATAAGGCGTTGCTTATCTTCTTTTGAAGTTTGGCTGGATCAGGCGCAAAATGATGCTGATATAGTAAATCAGGGAGCGCTCATGTCTGGCTCACAACCGTTTACCGCCCTGTCAATCCTGTTGATAGCATGCTTTGCATCCACCAGCCTTGCCAGTGAGAAAGTAACCATCAGCACCGGTGAGGTAGTCATTCTGAATGACGACGGCACCTGGAATTATGAGAACCGCCCCGTACAAAGGAACAAGGTCATTAAAACAGACCGCAGCGGCTTCCGGGAAACCGATAACTGTAGCTATCCGTACGGCAGTAATATCGATGGCTACAATGTGTGGATAGATCCGATGGGCGGGAGGCATGGGCGCCCGCGTGTGCGACCCCCCAGGCGTCCGAAAAATTAAGCTAGCCCGTTAGTTTGAACAGTAACCTTCCTCGACGACCGGAACCGCCAGCCGCGGACTAAACGTCTTCATCCGGCTGACTACCAAATTCCGCCGACAGCGATTCGACGACAGCCCTGATTATATCGAGAAATCGATCGATCCCCGCCTGATCGTTACTCCGGCGACAGGCATTTAACCCGGAAAGGGCGATGTTGTACGCCGCATGGAAATTACCCTTGTCGACAAATTCCTGAATGTGCTTGGCTTCCGCTTCAATGTCCATCTTCAAACCTCACAGTTTGCCAATTCACTGAATTATAGTATCCGCTAAAAGGTATCATCCAAAGGTACCTGGCGTGAAGCCCGATGACACTTTTATTAATGGTGACATCTCTGCCGCTATGCGTCAGATATAACATCCAATCGCAATGGACTTTAGAAGTGAAGGGAACAGTTTCAATGCAACCCTCCTGGATTACAGCACGTCGCTATCAAAGCAGGGATTTCAAAGTTTTAATCAGTTTGTCGATGTGGCCGCGCTCGTGTGTGGCGGAAAGAGTGACCCGTAGTCGCGCGCTGCCGACCGGCACCGTGGGTGGGCGGATCGCGGTAACGTGAATGCCCTGCTCGAACAACGCTTCGCTCAATTGCAGGGCCCGGTGGTTGTCACCGATCACGAGTGGCTGGATCGCGGTTTGCGATGGCATTAATTCAACATCGAGG
>JBATHL010000006.1:0-11238 GCA_049666745.1 Gammaproteobacteria bacterium | reverse complement strand
CTCGCCCCTGTGCCTGCTAGCTGTCCCTGGGCGTCACGCCGCCGTGGTCGATGCGTTCGTACTCGGCAATGACCTGCGCGCCCAGCAACAGGATGATGGCCGCGAATTCGAAACTGAGCAGGATGATAATGGTGGTGGCGAGCGAGCCGTAGATGATGCTGACGAACGACAGCGTGGTGAAATACCACACCAGAGCATGGCGCGTCAGTTCCCACAACAGCGTGGCCACGAGACCGCCGACCAGGGCATGCGTCCAGGCCAGTTGCCCGACCGGCATTACCAGGTAGACAGAGGTCAGCAGCAGGGCCTCGCCGAACACGCCCAGCAGATACAGGATGGTCGCCGTGGTACTCGACATATCGATATCGATGCCGAGCAGCGACGGTGTGTCGGCGCTGTGCTGGCCCAACCAGCCGGCCATCAGGCTGACGACCAGGAAGCCCACTGCCAGCAACGAGATATAGGCGTACGGCAGGATGGCCGACACCATGTAGTGCCGGCGCTGCCCGAAGCGTCGATGGAAGAAGATCATCGACATGGCATTTTCCAGCACCGTGAACGCCAGCGAACTGAAAAACAGCAGCAACAGCAGGCCCATGGTACCGATGACCTTCCAGTTCGACAGGAAGGCCTCGAGGTGTGCGGCGAGCACCTCGGACCGGATCGGCGCGACCAGCGCGAAGATGGTCGTCACAGTGTCGAGCAGCAGGGTCTGTTCGAAGTACTGCGACAACACGATCAGCACCAGCGCAAACACCGGAATGATCGACAGCAGGGTGTAATAGGCCACCGCTCCGGCCAGCAGCAGGCCCTGGTTGTCCCGGAATCCCCGCAACACGTCGAGCAGGAAGCGTCCCGGGTGCCGGAGCACATAATGCAGGGGTGATATCGCATGCATGGTGGGCTCCAGTGTATGCCTTATCACGTGCGGATCAAATAGCCTGCGCTGTCGCGCACCCCGCTTTTGGATACACTGCGGACTGACAAAGGTGCACAGGGTCAGGTCTTTGATTTTGAAGTCCAGATTAAAAATCAAAGACCTGACCCTGTAACCCTGCTACGAATGGGCGGTTTCAGATCTCGATATCCTGCGCGAAACCGATGTATTCCATCAGCGGCATCGCGGCTTTGAATGTTTTTTCGACCTCGCGCACAAAACCATCATCGAGAATGATCTCGGGCGACTCACGGCGCATCAGGAAAAAACTTTTGCGCTTCAAGTCCTCGATGTGTTCGTGGTCGGCATCGAACCCGCGCGGCGGGCGTTTCAAGCCATCGCCGCCGATAGCGCCGAAATATTTCTTCACCGCACGGCTCGACTTGATCTGCTGCCATGCGTTCGGGTTACCGACGATAGTATTGCGTATTTTGTGCAGCTCGTCGCTGGGTGGCAACCAGATCCCGCCACCGAACACGGCCTCTTCAGTGGAGATATGCACGTAGAAACCCACCGTGTGCGCGTCCTTGCCCAGTTCATGGCGAAACTGGCAGGCCGCGTGCAGTTTGTAGGGGCTCTTGTCTTTCGAAAAACGCACATCGCGGTATATGCGAAACATCGAGCCGCCATGCGGGCGCGAATCGGCAATAAAATGCGGCGATATCTTGCGCAGCCGGGGCGCCATCGCATCGATGAACGCGCACATCGGCTGCATCACCGCCTGTTGATAGTCCGATTTGTGCTCGTTAAACCATTCCCGGTTGTTGTTTTTCGAAAGCTGGCTGAAGAATTCGAAGAATTTTGGTGTAAACATAGTGGTTTCCCGCAAAACTGGCCCGCCCAGCAACAGAACAGTTAAGGGTGAGCACGAATATGGTCGACAGTTTACCTGACTCCATCATCAATCGGGACCTGCGACCAGGATGACAGTTTACTTATCTTCGAATTAGGTAAACTGGCACCTTATTTCCGACCTTTGACATACCCGTAAACTTAACTGTTATGGTAACTTCAGAAGCGGGTATAATTTGTCGCAAACAATATTTGTATACAGCTGGAGGAGTCGATGTCACTAGAAGTTATCGGATCTGGTTTCGGCCGCACGGGCACCATGACGACCAAGCAGGCGCTGGAAATGCTCGGTTTCGGGCCCTGTCATCACATGGTGGAAATCATCGAACACCCCGAGCAATTGCGACTGTGGGAAGCGGTGGCTGCCGGCGAAGCAGTGGACTGGGCCGAGGTTTACGCCGGTTATCGCTCGCAGGTCGACTGGCCCGGCGCGCACGTCTGGGAACAGGCTGCCAATGCCTTCCCCAACGCCAAAATTATTCACAACGAACGGCCCGAGGATGCCTGGTGGAACAGCTTCAACGGCACCATCGGCAAGTTTTTTGCCATCTTCCGCGAGCTGGAACTGCCGCCTCACATCATGGACCAGTTCACACTGATGCACGACTGGATGATGCAGGGCACCTTTACCGATTTCACCGACCGCGATGCAGCGATCGCCGCCTATCGCGCCAACAACCAACGCGTGCGCGAGACGATTCCGGCGGAACGGCTGCTGGTGTTTCACGTCGCCGACGGTTGGGGGCCACTGTGTGAATTTCTCGGGGTGTCCGAACCGGACGAACCCTTCCCGCACAGCCACCCGAAAAAGGAATTCTGGGAACACTTCGGCGGCGAGCCCGGCTAGCGCGCGGTTGCTGCACCAGCTGCGATCGGATCATTGATGTCATTGAAACCCCTGTCACGCCAACTCGCGGTCATCGTCCACGCCGATGTGGTCGGATCGACCACGCTGGTCCAGCAGGACGAAACCATAGCGCACCAACGCATTCAGTCTGCGTTTCAGCGCTTTTCGGAAATCATTGAGACCTACGGCGGCAGCACCCGCGAATTGCGTGGCGATGCACTGGTCGCCGAATACGAACGGGCATCAGACGCGGTGGCAGCTGCGCTCGCGTTCCAGCTATCCAACACAACGCACAATGCCTCGCTCGATGACGAAATCAGACCCGAGTTGCGCATCGGCATCGCCCTGGGTGAGGTTGTGATCGCCGACGACACGATCACCGGCGCCGGCGTCGTGCTTGCGCAGCGGCTTGAGCAGCTGGCCGACACGGGCGGCGTGGTGGTGCAGGGCTCGATCGCTGAAACGGTCCCGGGGCGCATGCCGTTCACATTCGACAACCTGGGCGAACAAAACCTGAAGGGCTTCGAGCAACCGGTCAGGGCGTTCGCGGTGACGCTCGAAGCGGGCAAGGCCATGCCCGCTCCCGAGGCGCGCGCGGCACGGCCGAATGCCACACCGGAACCGCGCCCCGACGCCAACAAACCCTCGATTGCCGTGCTGCCCTTCAACAATATGAGCAATGACCCGGAGCAGGAATATTTCGCCGACGGCATCGTCGAGGACATCATCACCGCGCTGTCGCACATCAAACAATGGCGTGTGGTGGCGCGCAATTCCAGTTTCGTTTACAAGGGGCAAAGCGTCGACATCCGCGACGTCGCCGAAAAGCTCGGGGTGCGTTACGTGCTCGAGGGCAGCGTGCGCAAGGGCGGCAACCGCGTGCGCATCACCGGCCAGCTAATCGACGCCGAGAGCGGCACGCACCTGTGGGCGAACCGCTTCGACGGCGACCTCGAAGACATCTTCGAGCTGCAGGACAAGGTCACCGAAAGCGTCGTTGGCGCTATCGAACCGTCGCTGCGCATGGCCGAAATCGAACGCTCGAAACGCAAGCCACCCGGTGACATGGATGCCTACGACCTTTATCTGCGCGCACTGCCCGAGTTAAACGCGATGCGTCCCGAGCAGAACAAACTGGCGCTGGATTATTTGCATCGGGCGATCGAACTCGACCCGAACTATGCGCTTGCGCTCGCGCATCTGGCCTGGGCCTACGAGGAACGCCTGACCCGCGCCTGGGGCGACTATGGCGACGACGACTGGACGACCGCGATCGCGCTGGCACAGCGTGCGATCGCCGCCGACCGCGACGATGCACTGGTACTCGTGCTCGCCGGCTTCTCATTGATCATGATCGGGCACGACTATGACCAGGGCCTGCAGGCGGTCAATCGCGCGCGTGAAATCAACCCCAACATCGCGTTCGTGACCTTTATCGCCGGCGCCGCGCTGGTCATCTGCGACCGGGCGGAAGAAGCCCTGGAGTGCTTCGAGGCCGCGATTCGGGTGAGCCCGGGGGACCCCGGCGCGTTTTTCTTTTACTCCAGTGCCGCATTAGCCCACCTGTGCTGCGGCCGGCCCGCGGAAGCACTCGAATATGCAACCCGGGCGGCGAGCATTTACGATGGCTGGGACACGACTTACCGGGTCATGGCCTCGGCGCTCGCGCATCTCGAGCGCATGGACGAGGCCGCAGCCGCGGTCGCGAAGCTGCTCGAACTGGCGCCGAACCTGACGGTATCCGGGCTGCGTGAGCGCTGGCCCTTGCGCAACAAGGACAAGCTGGAAATGATCCTCGACGGACTGCGGCGCGCCGGGTTACCGGAGTGATCCTGCAACACGCTTAGCCGGTATATATCCGTCCCCTTCCCTTTTGAAACTTCGTCATTCCGGTGAAACTTCGTCATTCCCGATACGGTGCCGCCTTTGCAAGACCGATACGTCGGACCGCCCCGCTTGCGCGGGGATGACGGGTTTAACTTAGTGTTCTTCAGATTTGGCCTGGGTTAGGTAGAGGGTCTATAATCCCCCTGCTCAGGGAAATCCTATTAGCAGTTCGGGGGACAGTATACCGAATTCCAAATTCGGGGAACTGCAGTCCCCGGAATTGCAGGTCGCGTTTTACTTTGCGTTGCAAAAGACTTTATCAAAAATCGCCAGGGCTATAGGATAAGGGCATGACGCTACCCGAATCACGCCAACTCGATTTCGACGAGATTCCCGTCATCGATATCAGTCGTTTATTCGGCAGTGAGGATACCGCGGAAACAATTCGCGCCATCGATCGGGCCTGCCAGGACATCGGTTTCTTTTATATCGTCGGTCACGGCTTCGATATGCGCCTCGCCGCACGTTTGCGCGACACGGCAAGCGAATTTTTCAGCCAGCCGGAACCCGCCAAGCAAAACCTCGGGCTCGATCCGTCGATGCGCGGTTTCCTGCCGCTCTTCTATCACAGCCAGATCAGCGATTCGTTTTCCGGCACCAGCCACCAGGAAGGCTTCTGGATTGGCGCGGATTTCGGCGACGATATTCGCCATCCGCTGGAACAGGCGAACCGATGGCCCGAACAACCCGAAAGCCTGCGCCCGGTCATACTGGAGTACCTGGATGCCATCGAACGCCTCGCCGCGGTGCTCGGCCAGAGCTTTGCCGATGCTCTGGGGCAGGATAGCCAGTTTTACGCTTCCCGTTTTACCCGGCCGACCTCGCGGCTCAAGGTGAATCACTATCCGCCACAGGACAATCCCGAGCGGATCGATAACATCGGGGTGGTCCCGCACACGGATTCGGGTGCATTCACCATACTCTGGCAGGACACGAACGGGGGTCTCGAAGTGCAGACAAAAACCGGTGAGTGGGTCGGCGCCCCGCCGATTGACAACAGCTTCGTCGTCAACATCGGGGATATTCTGCAATACTGGGGCAACGGCCGCTATGCCTCGACGCCGCATCGCGTGATCAATCGCCACGGCGTGGATCGGTACTCGATCCCATACTTCGTCAACCCCGGGGCCGACGCGGTGATTGCCGCGCTCGATGACAGCGAAAGCTTTGCGCCGTTTAACTATGGCGATTACCAAATGGCGAAGTGGCGCAACTTCTTCCCGGTGGACGAGACCGAACCCACCTGAACCACTTCAGCCCAGCTGTTCGGCAATCCAGTTGGCAAAGCGATGCACCGCGAATTCGCTGGCTGCGAATCGTCCCGGCTGGCGCGCAAACACCTGCCCGCGCTGCTGCTGTTCGCAGATGTGATTGTCTTCGGCGGTGGCCTGCCGCCAGCGCTTGAAATAGAGTTCGACCTTGGTATCGAAATCGTCGCGCGCAGCCGTTTCCCGCGGGAAACACGCGCCGAGCGTCAATTGCGTGCGGTCGACGGTCAACGGCTGAAACGCGAGCCACCAGATGCAATCCTGGGCAAACACGAACTGCGTAGCGGGAAACAACGCGGTAAAGTAAGCGCCGCTTTTAGCCTCGTCGCCGAGCCCGTCGATGTGCGGGAACGGCTTTTCCTCGCCCGCCAGGGTGGCGACACTGCTTTCGTCTTCCACCAGCAGCCCGGTCCAGTGTTCGCTGCTTTCAATGGGGCGCGAATGTTGCTGCCCAAGCGTGTCTCGGTGCACGCTGCCGGTGTGGTAAGCCTCGAGCGCGTTTTCGACCAGCAACTTCCAGTTGCTGCGAATTTCGAATTCAAGACTGCCGGCATAATGCATGGTCTCTGTGCGGTGGGCATCGAACTTTTGCGGCAGGTTGCCGAGGTGATCCTCGAACGGAGGCGGATTACGGTCGTAGCAGGCAAAAATAAAACCGGCCCAGGTCGCCACCGGAAACTCGAGCAGCGGATAATCGGCCTGATCGAAACCGGTGCTTGACTCCATGCCGGGCGCGCGGATCAATTGCCCGTCGGTGCCATAAGCCCAACTGTGGTAAGGACAGACGATTCTTTGGCATTGCCCGTCGCCGGAAAGCAGTTGCGACCCCCGATGCCGGCAACTGTTGGCGAAAGCCTTGATAGTACCGTCAGATCCGCGGATGACGATCAACGAACCACCGAGCCCGTTGTAGCAAAGGTATTGACCCGGTTGCGCAAGCTGATCCTGGTGCGCGACGAACTGCCAATGACGCAGAAAAATCGCTTCGATCTCGCGTTTGAAAAACGATTCATCGGTATAACAGAAAGGTGGCAGCGTGCTGGCTTCGAGCAGTGGCCTTCGAACCGCCTCGAACAATTCAGTGTCGCCTGGATGCTTTGCCATTGCGAGATTAATTCCGGGTTTGCGTGGCAGGTTGACTCATGGATACCTTACGCGATCACAACAATTCAGCACGGATGCCGGTTGGGTCACCGCCGCAGGTATCGTTCATGTCCTGCGGGCAGGCGGATATTACAATGTAGGCATCCATCTCGAGGCGCAAAGTCACGTTGTCCCCGGGCCGGGTCGCCGGTGCCTTGACCTCGAACCGCCCATCCGGATGCAGGAAAAAATTGGTGAACAGATTCCACGGCTGCGGCGTAAACGAAAGCTTCAGCCCCAGCTCGGCCAACCCCAGGTGCAGATTGTCCTGGCAGTTGGCATGGTATCCGTCCTTGCCCTCGTCCCAGCCCAGTTGCCGATAGCGATAAACATCGCAAGCGGCGTATTGCATATCATGCTGCCCCGGCGAGTTGTCTTCGGTGAGCGTCACGATCGCACGCCGGTGATTGGTGTAAGCCGAATCCCCGATTCCGGGATACACTTTCTCGATCGTCGGCTTGGTATGTTCACAGGAAAGGTACTCCGAGATATCGTCCCGGTTAAACGCCCAGAAATCGATTGGCTGCGACCCCTCGAGATCGGTGAAACGGATCGATTGCCCCGTGTCGGCGGTAAACGCCGCCCAACTCCGGGCAGCCACTTCAAACACGCTGTTGGCTTCGTTAGTCATCATTCCTCCGGGCTTATGTTTAGCGTTAAAATCTCTCGTTGCAAGTCTCGATTCGCAGAATGAGACCTTAAATTCTCGCTTTGCCAATAGCAAGCCTACTTCGGGGGACGCCCCAACCGAACCGGACGCCCCCTGGGCAGCGCTAATGTCATCCAGGCCCTGGCGTCACAAACCGGCAAAATCCTGGCACCCAAACGCCCCGGCCTAAAATCACCCCCAACCAATTAGGTATACTGTCCCCCGAATTCCGGCGATGACGGTAATTATGGTCTAACATCATTAGATGCAAATACTTTCCCGTCAAACACTGGCGCTTGCACTTATGTTGTCGATTGGCTGTGTGGCCAGTGGGCCGAGTTCGGCTGCGGAAGTCTACAAGTACGTTGATAGCCAGGGCCAGGTTCACCTGACTGACAGACCGCCGAACGACAAATACAAATTGATTCAGAAGGCCGGAAAAAAACTGCGCATGCCGCGGATCAATTTTCGGGACAAAGACGCTAACCGGAAACGATTCGCCAGCAAGATTGCCGAGGTCGCGAATCGATACCAGGTTCCGGAAGCACTGCTTCATGCGGTTATCACCATCGAATCCGCCTACGATCCCAACGCAATATCTCGCGCCGGCGCGGTTGGTCTGATGCAACTGATGCCGGCAACCGCCAGACGCTACGGGGTCGCCAACCGGCGCAACCCATCTGCGAATTTGACTGGTGGCACACGTTACCTCAAAGACCTGTTGTTACGTTTTGACAGCAATCTCGAGCTGGCGCTCGCCGGCTACAACGCGGGCGAAAACGCGGTCGAAAAATTCGGTAACCGAATTCCGCCGTTCGATGAAACGCAGAATTACGTGCGCAAAGTTCTGCAACTCTATTCGCAGCATTCCGCCGGATAATCCGGCGACGTCTGATTAACATTGCTTCCTGTAAATTGTAAGGCCTGACCCCGTATACCCTCAAATGTATAAACGCCAATTCAGGATCGTATTCCTGCTGACACTGGGTTGTACAGTATTCAATCCGTTGCACGCGGCAATCGTGACCCATGGGCACGGGGAAACAGAAAGCGGACGCATAGGTGACATCATTGACAATTAAGGGGACAGTATACTTAACTATTAACAGGCAACTGGCTGCCCGCCAGCCTGCACAGGAAACCGGATCGCAGTTTAGCTAATCGCCGATGCGACAATTGAATTAGGTATACTGTCCCCGGATTAAAATAATTTTGTACACTGCCCACCCATGAATACATTAGATCCGGATCAAGCCTACTTAAGTATGCTGGATCTGTTACACACACGTTCGCTGGAAGGCTGGGACATCCCGACTCTCATGCGCGAGGTCGCCGCGAGTCTTGGTGAACTCGGGATGCAGTTATGCCGTATTCACATCGGTCGTCCGATTCTGCACCCGTTGTTCGCGGTCGGGGCCTACACCTGGTATCCAGACAACGAGGTCGAGCTCGATACTTACACCCGCAGTGCCGACCAGCAGGACAAGGGGCCCTTTCTGCAAAGCCCGGTTTACCCGATCTATAAAAGTGGCGCCTTCGAGGGCCGCTATCGCATTCGCGCCGGATCCGAGTCCGACCGGTTTCCCCTGTTTGTCAAAGTCGCGGCCGAGGGTGGCACGGACTATTTTATCCAGCTGACCGGGTACCAGGACCGTAGCATCATGCCGGCCGAACAGGAGGGCATCCTGATCAGCTGGATATCCAGCGCAGCGGCGGGCTTCACCGAGCCTGAGATCGATCTGTTGCGGCGCCTGCACATGCCGCTCTGCGTGGAACTCCAGAGTCTCACGCACAAGATTTTGGTCAAGGATATTCTGCGCGCCTATCTCGGCGACTATTCGGCAGATCGAGTCTACTCCGGGCAAATCCAACGGGGTGATGGCGACGTCATCAACGCGGTTATTCTCTTTTGCGACTTACGTGATTCCTCCAAGCTTGCCGAACTCTACGACCTGGATGGTTTCCTCGACGTGCTCAACGATTACTACGATGCCACGGCAGGCGCAGTGATCGAGGGGGGTGGAGAAGTGTTGCGCTACATCGGCGACGCTTCGCTTGCGATCTTCCCCATCGAACGCTACGCCGATGAACAGCAAGCCTGCCGGGTCGCCCTCGACGTCGCATTAAATGCCATCACCCGCACCGAGCGCCTGAATGCGCATAGAACCGAGCGCGGTGATCCACCCATCAAGTTTGGCATCGGATTACACTGCGGAACCGTGGTGTACGGCAATATCGGCACAGCCGACCGAATCGAATTCACCGTGATCGGCAAAGCCGCCAACGAAACGGCCCGCATCGAAGCACAATGCAAGGAACTCAACGAAACGATTCTCGTATCCGACACATTCGCCGAAAAACTCGATCACCCGTGGCGATCACACGGCAAGTTCGAGCTGCGCAACATCGGCCACCCGATAGAAATTTTGTCGCCTGCAGAACAATCTTGATGATCGAATGTAATCGGGTACTGAAACCATGAACCGATACAACGAACTGATGCAACGCATTCGCGCGGGTGAATGCATTCTCATCGACGGCGCCACCGGGACCGAAATCGAGCGGCGTGGCGTGCCCCAGCTCGACAACGCCTGGAACGGTGGTGGCGCGTTGAGCCATCCGCAGATCCTGCGTGAGGTGCACGAAGACTACCTGCAGATAGGTGCCGAGATCATCATCTCGAATAACTTTGCCACGCATTACTACGCACTTCGTGACGCCGGTGAGACAGAACGTTTTGAAGACTACAATCGGCGTGGAGTGGAACTGGCCATCGAAGCGCGCGATCGCGCGCAGAAACCGAACGCGTTGGTAGCGGGCGGGATATCCTATTGGTCATGGGCTGACAACCATCCGTCACTCGCTGATTTGAAGGTTGCAACCGAGCGCCAGGTAGAAATCATCGCCGACGCGGGTGCAGAGCTGTTCCTGCTGGAAATGATGATCGATATCGACAAGATGCTGATTTTGCTCGACGCGGCACAAGCGACCGGCCTGCCTGTCTGGGTAGGATTTACCTGCGCGCCCGATGCCGAGGGTGTCGTGCGCCTGCGCAACGGCGAGCCCCTGCACGATGCACTTTCCGCCCTTGAAGGCCGGCAGGTGGATGTCGTCAACATCATGCATAGTGAGGTCGAACACATCGACACCTGCCTCGAGGCGTTGCAGTCGCACTGGTCGGGTGCGGTCGGGGTGTACGCGCATTCGAGCAAATCGGTGAATCATCACTGGATCTTCGACAATACGATTTCACCGGCCGACTACTGCAGCGCAGCGCAAGGCTGGATCGATCGCGGTGTCAGCGTTATCGGTGGATGCTGCGGTATCGAACCCCGGCATATCGAAAAACTGGCTAAGCTCGTCGAAAAAGAAGGCGGGAGTCAAAGGTAGTTCGAGGGGCAGTATACTTCTCTCCGAATTAAGTAAACTGTCACCTTATCTCCCCGTTGGGGATGGTTCATTGCATTAGCACCCTACACCCCCATCTATGAAACCGTGCGCTTACAATGTTGTCCAACCAGACTAACCTTGCTCTAAACCCCAAAGGAATAGATTTCAATGCTCAATAGTCAAACCGCAGAATCGGTTATCGATCACGCCCTGTCACTGGGTGCTGACTTCGCCGAACTTTTCGTTGAAAAGAATGAAACCAATG
>JBATHL010000005.1:0-3610 GCA_049666745.1 Gammaproteobacteria bacterium | reverse complement strand
GTGATATCAGGCGATGGCGATGTCGCGCTGACCGGCGGGATTAAGTGTCTTGCCATTACTGCTGTAGGTCTTGCAGTTCCCCATCGCACCAAGCCCGGTCAAAACCCCGAGCGAGCGTCGTATGCGGTCCTGACCCCTGGCAATAAGCAGGCTATTAAGCTGAATCGAATGTTGCAGTTGCACCAATCCCTGAATCAACTGTTGATAAAGTCTGGATACCTGCCCCTGCTCGTTATCACACCAGGCGACACATTTTTCGAAGCCGTCGCTATTTTCGCTGAATCCGCAAGTAGACAAAAGCTGATGACGTTGTTGCTCGAGTTGTTCGATATCGTCGAGCGCGAGTTCGGGGTTAGATAGTGACTGCTGCAGATTTTCCAGCTGGTTGGCAGCAATTGCATTCTTTATCGCGAGCAGAAAATCGTTGGCGCTGGAGATACGCGCATTATGTGCCTCCAGTAACGCTGTCAGCTGCTCGCGGCATGCGCTGCTATTCATGGCAGTAACTTCTCGATTTCACTGTACTTGCGTGCAATCACTTCGGCATCGGGTTGATACTCGCCGTTCCCCAGCGCCTGCCTGACTGCGTCTACACGAGCCTCGTTAACCTCGGGAAGATTCTTGATTTGCTCGCTGAGTTCTTCAACCAGCCTGGCGCTGCTAAGTTCGACGATACTTGCTTCGTCACTACTGCTGGCAGCAGGTTTCCCCTGTGCGCCTGGTTGGCTTGTTTTCGCAGTAGAACCGGCCCTGGTATCTGCGGATACCCCGGCAGTTCTCGGGCGGTTTTGTGCATTAATCGCGTCAGTCATTGCTGGTTTCCTTTGAGATAACCCATATATACCTTATCGGCAGCATGGCAAAATAGTTTACATCTAAAAGCATATAATAATTCATTAAAGGCTTACCCGTACCTGTGCCTCTCCAGAGACAACCCCTTCGACTATTTTAAGCGACTGGCTGTTACGAACCTTGATCACCTCGCCGAGGCTCGCGGATTGCAGGGCTTCGCCGGTCGATCTGATTTGCAGTCCGTTGTAATCCAGCACCAGAGTGACCTGTTGTCCCGAGCGTACCAGTAAACGTGGACTTAAATTGGCCGGGGTTAGTATGGTACCCTGCGCCAGGTTCCGCCGCGACTCCAACTGCTCCAGGTTACTGTCCCTGGAATAATAGCCATTTTTCAGACTCGCGATGTTGTGTTTTTCAAAACGGAGCGCGTTTGTGTCAATAAATTGACCCTTGAGCAATGGTTTTGCAGCAACGATGACGTCATCAAAAACATCGATTGTCACGGGTAAATGAATTTTCCACGCTGATTCCTGTGGACATCGCACCAGGATCGCCGTATTTCCACTCACCATGTTGCGACGTGCAAATTCGATCGCAAGGGGTTCCGGGCAGGCCTTGAGGCGTAATCTGGAATCCAGCTTGCCGAGTTGAAAGCGAGGCGGATAAGGGCTTGTGTAAGGATAATTCATGATAAAGGACTCGGTTTGCATGCGAATCGACGCCAGGCTGTAGAACTCCGCTGCCTGCGATGGCAATGAAATCATCAGCATTAAGCAGGCAGTGATTGCGCTACCCCGGCTCGAATTTATTAAGTTCTTCAATATCATTTGCATCCTCTCGTAAAAGGATACTAGCAATTATCAGGCCAATAACCTGGCTGGTGGGAACTTCGAAGCGTATCGATTTCGCGGCACTATCTAATGCAGCAGGTAATGCTCCAGTCAGCGCAGCTATAATCGGCCTGCAAGTAACTACCTTACTATATGTCGCGCGCAGCCAGCACCGCGCTGCAGGCCTGGCGGAGTCCGGGTCTGTTCGAATACTGCGGTTGCCGGATTATCGATTAGCAATTAACAAGCGGCAATATGCCGCTTTTGCTTGCCGCCTTGCCGCCTTTAAGCATGGCTTTTAAACTTAAGTCATTGATTTGAAAAAATAATAATATGGTGGCATCGACCATGCATTGGTTCCCGTATTGTTGATTTACGGTTAATGCCATGCCAATCAGTTTCGAAAGAGCCTTTTCAGTACACGATGACGCACTATTGCTACGCGGCAAGCGCTCGTCAATTCTGGCTGCCAATATTGCCAACGCAGATACACCGAATTACAAGGCACGTGATGTCGAATTTGCTGACATGTTGCGCAGTGCGAGCGAGCAACAGCCTGGCAGGATTGTTCTCGCCAGTACCCATCGAAATCACATTGCACCGCAACCCGGTCATCTGCAGCCGGCGTTAATGTATCGCAATCCATTACATCCCTCACTGGATGGAAACACTGTCGATTCACATGTTGAACAGACCAATTTTTCTGAAAATGCAATGATGTTTCAAACCAGTTTTACCTTCCTCAATAGTAAGGTCCAGGGCTTGATGAAAGCCCTCAAAGGAGAATAAGCATGGGATTGTTTGCCAACTTTAATATATCGGGTAGCGCGATGAGCGCTCAATCCGTCAGGTTGAACACTACCGCCAGTAATCTGGCCAACGTGGAGACGACTGCCGGCAACGAGGCAGATGCATATCGTTCGCGCCAGCCGGTATTCCAGGCAATGCTGGGTAATTACGCCAGGCCGGGTGAGGTCGGTGTGCGAATGCTTGATATCGTCCAGAGCGAGGCGGAGGTCGAGCGCCGTTACGAACCGGGGCATACGCTTGCCAACGCCGATGGTTACGTGTTTAGCAGTAATGTCAATCCTGTCGAAGAGATGGCCAATATGATCTCGGCCTCGCGCGCCTTCCAGAATAATGTGGAAGTGATGACGACGTCACGCGATCTGTTGCTACGCGTATTGTCGTTGGGCAGTTAACGGAGACTGATGATGGCTGATATAGATACCAATAATATATACACCCAGCTGGGTTTAAACCCGCCAAGTGATACCAGGACCAAAGACAACGACGAACTCGGGCAGACCGAGTTCCTGGAACTGATGACCGCACAACTGACCTACCAGGATCCGCTCAAACCGATGGAAAACGGCGATTTTCTAGGGCAGATGGCCCAGTTCGGCACGGTTAGCGGAATCAGCGAGCTAAACAATACGTTCAGTAATTTGAGTGAATCGTTTCAGTCGAACCAGGCGTTACGGGCATCGACTCTGGTTGGTCGTCGCGTGATGGTGCCTTCGTCAAACGGTTACCTGGCCAGCGGTGAATCGCTGCAGGGTTCGGTGGAACTTGCCCAGCCCGCGAGCAAGGTAGTAATTACGATCGAAAATCAGGCCGGCCAGATAGTCAATCGACAGGAACTCGGTGTGCAACAGGCGGGGCTGATTGATTTTGCATGGAATGGTATGGACACCAGCGGCAATCCATTGCCGACTGGTGAATACCGGATCGCTGCCGAAGTTTACCGAGGCAACGAAGTCAGCGCAGGACAGATGTATACGGTGGTTGATGTCGAGAGTGTAACGCTCGGCGTCGGTGGTCAGGATCTTACGCTTAGCGTATCCGGCCTCGGCGATATCGACATGGGCCAGGTTCGGAAAATAATGTAACAAAGCAGGAGAAAACAATGTCATTTAACACAGCACTGAGCGGACTACAGGCCGCAACCGTCGATCTTAGCGTTACCAGCAACAACATCGCTAACG
>JBATHL010000004.1:0-13846 GCA_049666745.1 Gammaproteobacteria bacterium | reverse complement strand
CGACATCGCCATCGCCTGATATCACTGCTTCGCTATATTTAGCGCGCAAAAAAAACCCCATCAGGAAATGGGGCCAACACACAAACATATATAGATGATCCAGGTCCAGATTATAGGCCCCTGACCGGTGAGAACCGGGAGCTGGATCTCAAAACCTGGCCAGTTAATGCGAATTAATCACCAGGCCATCAAAAATCACGCCAACTCAATCCATCAACTTGCTGATCTATTAAGCCGGCGACAATATATAGTCGCCGGGTTAATAAACCCCGGCAGTGCCGTTATACTATCCGCACTAGCCCGGACCCAGGCCTCATGAACAAAGATTTATCCCTGCTACAACCTTACCCGTTTGAAAAACTGGCCCAACTGAAACAGGGTTCGCAGCCGCCAGAGCATCTCGATCATATTGCCTTATCGATCGGTGAGCCTCAGCATCCAGCGCCGCAATTTGTAGTGGAAAACCTGATCCGGCATTTGCACCAGTTATCGAACTATCCCAGCACGCGCGGTAACAACGAATTGCGTGCAGCTATAGCGGACTGGCTGTCGGCCCGCTTCGACATTGCAGCAAACCTGGTCGACCCGGAAATTAACCTGCTGCCGGTGAGTGGCACGCGTGAAGCCCTGTTTGCGATCGCGCAATGCATAGTCGACCGCAATGCTGCAAACCCGCTGGTTTTCATGCCTAACCCGTTCTACCAGATCTACGAAGGTGCCGCGGTACTGGCCGGGGCATCCCCTGTTTACCTCGATTGCCTGCCATCAAATGGTTTCCTGCCGGATCTCGACCAGGTCGAGGAAAAGCAATGGGCGAACTGCCAGATGATTTATATATGTAACCCGGGTAATCCGACCGGGGCGGTGATGTCGACTCAGTATCTACAGCAATTGATCGAACTTGCCCATCAATATGATTTTGTTATCGCCAGCGACGAGTGTTACTCGGAGATTTTTTTCGATGAAAACAACCCTCCCCCCGGACTGCTCGGCGCCGCCGCCGCCATGGGCAACGATGGCTTCAGCCATTGCCTGGCGTTTCACAGCCTGTCAAAACGATCCAATTTACCCGGACTGCGCTCCGGATTCGTCGCCGGTGATGCGCGAGTTGTGGAAAAATTCCTGCTCTATCGGACTTATCATGGCTGCGCTCTGCCACCTGCGACCCAGACCGCAAGTACCGCGGCCTGGTCAGACGAAGCCCACGTGGTCGAGAATCGTAAGCTTTATCGGCAAAAATTTGAGCGGGTTTTGGCCCTGCTTTCTGATACACTCGCGCCGCAGAAACCGCAGGCAGGTTTTTACCTGTGGGCCAAAACGCCGATTTCGGATACCGAATTTGCACAACGACTTTACGCTGAGCAAAATGTAACCGTGCTGCCGGGACGATTCCTCGCACGCGATCACGGTAATGGTAACCCGGGTGAAAACCGGGTGCGCATGGCGTTGGTGGCCCCACTGGATGAATGTGTCGACGCGGCTGGACGAATCAACTCTTTGTTAGCAGCTCTTTAGGAGATACACCATGGCCGATCTTCAGCAAATTATCGAACAGGCATTCGAAAATCGCGCTGAAATAACCCCCGCCAACGTCACTGCCGAGACCAGGGAAGCGGTGCTCGCGGCGATTGATCTGCTTGACTCGGGGCAGCAACGCGTAGCCGAACCGGTTAGTAACGGCTGGCAGGTCAACGAGTGGCTGAAAAAGGCTGTGTTGCTATCCTTCCGCATCCGCGAGAATCAAATCATGCCGGGCGGCTTTACCCAGTACTACGACAAGGTCGACTCCAAGTTCGACGGCTGTAGCGCGGCACAGCATGCCGCCAGCGGTGTGCGCGTGGTCCCTCCCGCGGTGGCGCGTAAAGGTTCTTATGTCGCGCCCGGCGTCGTCATGATGCCTTCATATGTCAATATCGGCGCCTATGTGGACAGCGGCACCATGGTCGATACCTGGGCGACCGTTGGTTCCTGCGCACAAATTGGCAAGAATGTGCATCTTTCCGGCGGCGTGGGTATAGGCGGTGTGCTCGAACCACTGCAGGCCTCACCGACGATAATCGAGGATAACTGTTTCATCGGTGCCCGCTCAGAAGTAGTCGAAGGCGTTATCGTCGAGAAGAACTCGGTTATTTCAATGGGTGTCTATATTGGTCAAAGCACCAAGATTTATAATCGCGAAACCGAAACGGTGACCTTTGGGCGTATTCCCGCAGGATCGGTAGTGGTAGCCGGTAACCTGCCGTCTGCGGATGGCAAGTACAGCCTCTATTGCGCGGTAATCGTCAAACAGGTCGATGAAAAAACGCGGGCCAAGGTTGGCATCAACGAACTGATACGTAACATCTAACTGTCCGATGGGCCACCCGATAACTCTCTACGGTATATCCAGTTGCGATACGATCAGGAAAGCAAAAACCTGGTTAAAAAACCGGCAAATCGAGTTCGAGTTTCACGATTATCGCAAGCAGGGACTTGAGCAAAAACTGTTAGAGTCGATGATCTCTGTACTGGGATGGGAAGCGATGCTGAATCGCCGCGGCACCACCTGGAGAGCATTGCCCGACACGGTTAAAGAGCAGATCGACCAGGCATCGGCCATGCGGGTAATGCTTGATAACCCGGCGATCATCAAACGTCCGATACTCGCCACCGCCAATCAGCTCCATCTGGGATTTAGTGACCGGCAATACCAGGAGATATTTAGCTAAACCATGGCTTCTGCAACCCTGCAACTGGCATCAGACCTGATAGCCAGGCCTTCGATTACCCCGGATGATGCCGGCTGTCAGGCGATGCTGATCGAGCGACTCAGCGCGATTGGTTTTGAATGCGAGACCATGATCTTCGGTGACGTCACCAATCTATGGGCGCGCCGCGGTAGCGTTGCGCCGCTGTTGGCCTTTGCCGGCCACACCGACGTTGTACCACCTGGACCACTGGACAAGTGGCATAGCGACCCGTTTACCCCGGAAATTCGGGACGGCAACCTGTTTGGACGAGGCGCCGCGGATATGAAATCGAGTATTGCCGCGATGGTTACAGCCTGTGAAAGATTCGTCACTCAATACACACAGCATCAGGGTTCTATTGCTCTGCTGATCACCAGTGACGAGGAAGGTATTGCTACCAACGGTACGGTCAAGGTTATCGAGGCGCTCGAGGCGCGCGGGGAAAAAATGGACTGGGCCCTGATCGGCGAACCTTCCAGCCTGGCCCATGTTGGCGATGTTGTGAAAAATGGCAGGCGCGGCTCCATAGGCGCGAAACTGGTGATCAACGGGATTCAGGGGCACGTTGCCTACCCGCACAAGGTGGATAATCCAATCCACCGCGCAATGCCGGCATTACACGATCTGGCGCGACACGAATGGGACCAGGGAAATAGCTTTTTCCCACCGACCAGTCTGCAGATTTCGAATATCAATTCCGGCACCGGCGCACATAACGTGGTCCCCGCACATGCCGAAGTTTTGTTTAACCTGCGCTATTCCACCGAGATCGACGCGAAGCAAATCATCGAGACTACCCGGGTGATTCTCGACAAACACGAACTCGACTATGACATCAACTGGTCGGTTTCGGGTTATCCCTTCCTGACTCCGGAAGGGGAACTGGTGGAAGCGGCACAGCAGGCCATCAAACAGCATACCGGTCTCACTACCGCGCTCGAAACCACCGGTGGTACTTCAGATGGCCGTTTCATCGCACCAACCGGGGCACAGGTGCTCGAACTGGGGCCGGTAAACGAGTCTATTCACAAGCTCAATGAACATGTAAATGTCGAAGAACTCGACCAGTTATCGGACATCTACCAAAGTATTCTCGAAAACCTGCTGTCTTGACGCAGTTAAGCGGACGCTTCGCACCTTCTCCTTCGGGACCCCTTCATTTCGGATCGCTGGTCGCCGCACTGGCGAGCTACTGCGAGGCAAAATCACGCCAGGGACTCTGGTTGTTACGTATCGAGGATGTTGACACTCCACGGGTTGTCGCCGGCGCCGGCGAACAGATTCTGCGTGATCTCGAGGCTTTTGGCTTTGCCTGGGATGGCGCAGTGTTGTATCAAAGCGATCAGTTTGAACAATACCAGCACTATCTCGACAAATTGCTTGCGCAGGGTGATTGTTATGCCTGCGAATGCAGTCGCAAAAGCCTGCGTGAACACGGTGTGCGTAGCGGTCCACTGGGACAGATCTACCCCGGCCTGTGCCGCCTGAAACAGCTACCAGTCGTCGATCACTCGCTTCGGCTCAACACCGAAAACGCTCAATCGGTTGGGTTTCTTGACCGGGTTTATGGCCAGTTTGCGCTAAACCTGACCGAATCGGTCGGCGATTTCGTCCTCAAGCGGGTAGACAACATCTTTGCCTACCATCTCGCGGTGGTTGTCGATGACCAGTTGCAAGGCATTAACCAGGTAGTACGTGGCGCCGATTTGCTGGAAAATACCTGCCTGCATATCTACCTGCAGCAAAAGCTCTCTTTTGCGACACCCGAATACATGCATATTCCACTGGTCAACAACGCGCAGGGCGTGAAGCTTAGCAAGCAGACCGGGGCCAGGGCTTTAGACCACCAGCACGCATCCAGGCTGCTAGTCGCCGCATTACGACATCTGCAGCAGGCACCGCCGCCTGATCTTGAATACAACGACCCGCGTGAAATCCTGCAATGGGCGGTCGACAACTGGAATCCCGCGTTGATTCCAGTGCGGCCAGCGGCAGTCGCGGAAAGTCTCCAGGATTAACTTTTTTGCGATAAACTACCCCGTTCCGGAGTCAATGCAAACACAGGTTAATATAATGCTTAAAACCGCGGGTGATTTAATCAGCGAAGTCCAGCAGCATATCGAATGCGTGGACGTAGCAACAGCCAAGAAAATTTACGATGAAAGCCCTGATGCGGTCATTGTCGATGTGCGTGAATCCCATAGTGCGAATGAGTCCAAGTTATCCAACTCGGTTAATATTTCGCGTGGGCTACTGGAAATGCAGGTACACAAAGAATGCCCAGCGGCAACTACCGTGATCCTGACCCATTGTGGCGGTGGCGGTCGCGCATCGCTCGCGGCCTACTCACTTAAACAGCTCGGATACAGCGAAGTTTACGCGATTACCGCACCCTTTGACGAAATCAAAAAAGTTTTTGGATAGCGCTGGCTACTTGATCTGGTCGATCGTCAGGTTGATCTGTGCGGGCGGATTGCTACTGTCCACTGCTTCGCGTTCGGTATAGAAATCGCCACTTTGTGCTACCGGGTTGCCGCTGCTGGAAACGCGCGCGCCAACGATTACCTGGTCAAATGATGACAGCTTCATCGTCGGCATCATGGCGTCGGCATCACTTAGCGTCAAAGACACCGGGAGATCACTTAGCTGCAGCTTTCTGACCGCTAACGGCATCGGCGGACCCTGCATTGCCTTGGCGTAAATAAACACTGCCGTATCCGGACTGGCTTTGGCCTTGAGTTCGGCACTGATATCGACTACCAGTTTAATTCCGACAGCGCCATCACTGGCCACTGTTTTAGCCAGTGCCGGGTCGCGCTCTTCAAGCGTCGCCAGCAAACCCTGTACTTCGCGTGACGAAGCCGGGTTGTCCGCGATCAGGGGCAGCAGCAAGCTCCAGTAGCGGTGCGCCGATTGGTAATCCTGGCGCTGTTCCGCGGCCATGCCGGCCAACCAGAGTCCATTGGGAAAGCGTGGCGCAAGCTTTAAACCACGCTGCACCAGCTCTTCAGGCTCACCCAGCAGATTGCCATTGTTCTTCATCGCCAACGCATCGGCCAGCGCAAACATGATTCCCGGTTCCTCGGCCAGCAGGTCGTTACTGCGTTGAAATGCGGTGACCGCCTGGTCATACTGCTGCCTGGCCATCATGGTTCTGCCGAGCATAAACCAGCCTTCCGCATCTTCGGGGTTGTCCTTCAGTCGCTGCTCGATGGCGAGCGTCATTTCTTCGAGGCTCATCTGCGGTGCCGCAGCAGTCTGTTGTCGGGGTGCCGCAAGCACCAGTTGCGGATTCTCTATAACCCGGTATTCGCCATAGGTCAGGTAAAGCACAACACTGGCGACGGGTACTGCCAGCAAAACCACTATCGCCATCCACTTGCCACGTGATTTTTCACTGTCCGCCGCGCTGCTGTCGAGTTCCAGTGCCAGCGAAGTCTGCAGGTCAAGATAGGCACTGTCGTAAGTCGCCTGATCAATCTCGGCATCCTTAAGCTGGGTTTCCAGTTGCTGCTTTTTTTCGCGCGCGATTTGAATATTCTGCTGCTGGCGCTGAACGCCTTGCTGACCCCGCACGGTCCGCATCAGTGGAATTAACAAAATCGCAAGCGCAAGCGCAAGCAGCACAACAACGGCTATCCAGAAACTCATTTATGTGACTCGTTATCTTCCAGCAGCTGTTTTGCTTCGGCCATTGCAGCGGCATCGACTTCAACCGGTTTATCGGCAGCCCGCAACCAACGCACAACCAGGTAAAGCACGAGTACTAACAGCAGAAAAGGTCCCAGCCACAGCAGGTAGGTATTGGATTGAAATTGAGGACGGTAAAGAACAAAATCGCCATAACGTGCAACCATAAAGTCGACCACTTCTTGCTGGGACTTGCCCTGCTGCAGCATCTGGTAGGTTTCGCGACGCAGATCACGCGCCAGGTCGGCGTCCGATCCGGACAGGTTCTGGTTCTGACAAACCAGGCAGCGCAGTTCATCGATGAGCTGATTATAGTCCGCCTCCATTTCAGGCGAGTCGAACTGATATGCCTCGATAGCCGCTTGCATCGGTGCGACCCAAAGACTGAAAACGAATAGCAACAAGAGGCGTTTCAACTCTTCAGCTCCTTCAGGATAGGCATAATTGTTTGCTCCAGCGACTCATGCGTTACCGGGCCTATATGCTTGTACTTGATCATGCCATCGGCACCGATAACAAAAGTTTCCGGTACCCCGTAAACGCCCCAGTCAATGCCGACGCGCCCGTCCTGATCGATCACGCTGGTCGCGTAGGGATTGCCAAACTGCTCCAGCCAACGGGTTGCATCGCCGGGTTCGTCCTTGTAGTTGAGCCCTACCACGGTAACCAGGTTTTTGTTTGCCAGGGCAGTAATGACCGCGTGCTCCGCCCGACAGGATACGCACCATGAGGCCCAAACATTGAGCACCCAGACCTGCCCCAACATATCCTTCGTGGAAAGTTGTCGCGACGGCGTTGCCAGCATCGACAAAGAGAATTCAGGGGCCGGTTTGTCGATCAGCGGTGACGGTACTTTCTTCGGATCCAGGCGTAAACCGTAGCCAAGCAATCCAACCATCAGCACAAATACAACCAGCGGTAGCGCAAAACGACTCACGACAACTGTTCCACGCCTGTGCTACTGCTACTGGTACTGCGCGCCAGGCGACGGTAACGCCGATCGCTGGCCGCGAACAGTCCACCCAGCGCCATGATGATCGCACCCAGCCAGATCCAGCGGATAAACGGCTTGTAATAAATTCGCACCGCCCAGGCGCCTTCCTTGTCGAGTGGCTCACCTAAGGCGATAAACAGGTCACGCGTCAATCCAGCATCGATCGCGGCCTCGGTCATGGGCATGGTTTGCACCAGGTAAACCCGTTTCTCGGGAAACAGGTCAACTTTGAAGTCGCCCTCCTCAGAGCGCACCGTAAAGCCTCCGCGGGTAGCCACATAGTTGTCGATATTAAAATCGCGAACGCCGTGAAAGGTAAACTCGTAACCCGCTACCTTGTAGACGTCACCCGGAGCCATGCGCAAATCTTTTTCCTGGTTGTAGAGGCTGGTCAGGGTCACCCCGACGATAAAAACCGCAATACCAAGATGTCCCAGCAACATGCCGTAAAAACCGGCGGGGGTTGAGCGCAGTGTTGACAGCAGTGAGCGGTGATGAAAGCGTTCGTAAATCGCCATCCCGGCCGTAACCGCGATCCACAACGCCATCGCTATGCCGAGGTAAGCCGTCCATATCCAGTACGGCAGGGTCAGGCTAATCAACAATGCCAGCACCAGCACCACCAGCGCGGGAATTTTCAGTTTGGCGCCGAGACGCTCCAGGCTGTCGCTTTTCCAGCGAATCAGCATGCCGATACCAATCAATACGCCAAGCGGTGCCGTCAGGGTTAAAAACATCAGGTTGAAATACGGCGGGCCCACCGAAATCTTGCCGCCCATCGCATCGATCGCGATCGGATAGAGGGTGCCCAGTAAAATTGCGCTGCATGCCACTGTGAGAAAGATATTGTTTGCCAACAACGCACTGTCACGCGACAGCAACCGGGTTTGCACCGCGCTCCTGAGTAAAGGCGCCCGCCAGGCGAATAGTGTCAATGAACCACCTACCACCAGCACCAGGAATCCCAAAATGAAAACTCCCCGTTCCGGGTCACTGGCAAAGGCATGCACCGAGGTCAGTACGCCGGAGCGCACCAGGAACGTGCCGAGCAGGCTCAAGGCGAAGGCAAATATTGCCAGTAGCGCCGTCCAGGCCTTGAAGCTGCCACGTTTCTCGGTAATCGCGAGCGAATGCATCAACGCGGTACCGACTATCCATGGCATAAAAGATGCGTTTTCCACGGGGTCCCAGAACCACCAACCACCCCAGCCGAGTTCGTAATAAGCCCACCAACTGCCAAGCGCGATACCCAGGGTAAGGAATAACCAGGCAACATTGGTCCAGGGTCGCGACCAGCGGGCCCAGGCTGAGTCCACCTGCCCCGAAATCAAAGCCGCAATTGAAAATGCAAACGCCACCGAAAACCCGACATAACCCAGATAAAGCATCGGTGGATGAATCGCCAGCCCGATATCCTGCAGCAGCGGGTTCAAATCGCTACCCTGGGCGGCCGCGGGTAGCAGACGCTCGAACGGATTCGAGGTAACGATGATAAACAGCAAAAATCCACAACTCACAAGTCCGAGGATAGCCAGTACCCGGGCGCGCATTACGCGCGGCACATTTGGCGTGAACAGGGCCACCGCACCAGTCCACAGCGCGAGCACCAGGGACCACAGTAACAGGGAACCCTCGTGCGCTCCCCAAACCCCGGAAATCTTATATATCAGGGGTAACAGGCTATTCGAATTTTTGGCGACATACAGCACTGAAAAATCGTTACTCAGAAATGCCCAGGTCAGGCAGGCATAGGCAATCCCGACAAACAGTAACTGGGCCAGCGCCGCCGGTACCGCCAACACAATCCAGCGCTGTACACCGAGACCGGCACCGGCGAGCGGTACCACTGCCTGCGTAAAAGCGACGCAGAGCGCAATGATTAACGCGAATTGTCCGAGCTCGGGAATCATTACTGGTTGCCCTCTTTAGAGTTCATCCCGGCGAGTTCGGGAGGCATATAGTTTTCATCGTGCTTGGCCAGTACTTCCTCGGCGACAAAGTCTCCCGACGCGTCGAGCTTGCCATTGGCGATGATACCCTGCCCCTCACGAAACAGATCCGGCAGTATGCCGGCAAAACGCACCGTAACGCTTTGCTCGTTATCGGTTAAATCGAATTGCACGGTTAAGCCGTCCCCGGGACGAGAGACACTGCCATCGACGACCATACCGCCGATGCGGAACAGCTTGTTGGCCGGTGCCTTACCCGAAATCACTTCGGTCGGGGTAAAAAAGAACATGATGTTCTGATCCAGTGATTTAAGCGCCAGCCCGACGCCAAGCGCAACACCGCAAACCATTAACAGGATCAGGCCAAGTCTTTTCTTTCTTGCAGGAGTCATTTCTATTCCGCCTTGTGACGCCGTCTTAACTGGCGTAATTCTTTTTCATGTTGCTTTCGCGGCAGATACCAGTTTAGCCATAACACCAGAGCAGCCAACGCGTAGCTCGGCCATACGAAGATGGCATAGCCACCCATTTGGAAAAATTCCGCCACTTAAAGTTCCTCAACCCATTTACTATTACGTTCTCGTTGCAGCAGCTCAACGCGGCACTTTTGAAACAGGGCCAGGACGTAATAAACCTGGAACGCCAGCGCCATCAGCAATAATGGAATTAACATGCTCCAGTGGATCGAAGGTTTATCGAACTTGGTAACTGTCGCCCCCTGGTGTAGTGAATGCCACCACTCCACCGAGTAATGAATGATCGGAATATTCACCACGCCGACCAGCGCCAGAATGGCAACCGCACGGGAAGCGACACGCTTGTCATCGATCGCATTATGCAGGCCGATAATACCGAGGTATAAAAATAGCAGGATTAATTCCGATGTCAGGCGTGCATCCCAAACCCAGTAGGTGCCCCACATGGGTTTGCCCCAGAGTGAGCCGGTTGCCAGCGCAAGAAAGGTAAAACTGGCACCGATCGAGGCACTACTGATTAACACTACCTCGGCTAGTTTCATGCGCCAGATGATAATAACCGCCCCGCAAAATGCCATCACCACGTAGATGAACAATGACATCCAGGCCGCCGGCACATGTACGAAAATGATACGGTAGCTTTCACCCTGCTGATAATCGGGCGGCGCTTCGATCAAACCGCCATAGAGGCCCGCCAGCAATAACACCAGGAATATCCAGGACAGCCACGGAATCCATTTACCGGCAATGCGGTAAAAGTGCGGGGGTGAACCTAATTTATGAAACCAGAGAAACATTATCACCTATTTAACTTACTGACATTCGTAACGCTGCCGCTGTGGCCCAGGGCGACAGTGAGATCGACAGAAACAGAAAAGCCAGTAGCATGTAGATCTGCGCAGACACCTCGAATCCCATCGCGGCATTTTCGGTTGCACTGGCCGCGAAAATCAAAACCGGGACATACAATGGCAACACCAGAAGCGACAGGATTATACCACCTTTTCGCAATCCCACAGTCAATGCGACACCGATTGCACCAATCAGGCTCAAGATTGGGGTGCCAATCAAAATAGTCAATAGCAGCGTCGGTTGCGCGGCCGCCGGCATACCCAGCATTTCCGCCAGTAATGGCGCCACAATCAATAATGGTAACCCGGTAACCAGCCAGTGTGCACTCACCTTTGCCAGCACCAGCACCGCGACGGGATGCGCGCTGAGCAGGATCTGTTCGAGCGAACCGTCGTCAAAATCGGAACGAAAGATACTATCCAGCGACAGCATAGCCGCGAGCAATGCTGCGACCCATATGATTCCGGGCGCGATACGTGCCAGCAGCTCCGGTAACGCACCGAGTGCGAGCGGAAACAGCGTGATGACCAGCACAAAGAATAGCAGCGGCATTGCATACTCGGCGCGGTTGCGCAGCGCCAATAGCAGGTCACGCCTGAGCAGGAAAACAAACGCCTGGGTCAGGGATAAACGCCGACTCATGATTGTATCCCCAACTGCAGGTGCTGCACTGATTGCGCAGGTAGCGAAATATCATGATGCGAAGTCATGACGATGAGTCCCTGCCGCTGCAGGTGCTGTTCAAACAACGCCGCGAACATCGACATGCTGGCTTTATCGAGCGAAGTAAAAGGTTCATCCAGAATCCATAGCATCGCATCAGTTGCGAGCAATCGTGCCAGCGCCAGCCTACGCTTCTGCCCCGCCGATAAACTGCCCACTTCGGTTTCGCCATAGGCATAGAGATTAACCTGCTCGAGCACATCGTCGAGATCTGCGGTGGAAGGCATGCCCATCGCCCTGGCCAGGCGCAGGTTTTCGAGACAGGAGAGTTCATGCTTGACGCCATCGTGATGTCCGACATAGGTTACCTGTTCGTAATAGTCACCGGCGAGGCGATAGATCGGCTCGCCGCGCCATAAAATCTCGCCGCCATCAGCCAGCCTGAGCCCGGTTAAAATTCGTAACAGGCTTGTTTTACCGCAGCCGTTGGGACCTTCAACCACCAGCATCTGCCCGGGTTCGAGCACAAAATCAAGATGCTCGAACAACCAGCGGTCGTTACGGTTACAGCTGAGGTCGCGGGTTTCGAGTGAGGCCGATGAGGACATACATGGGTCAGGAATTAAGGTGTTCGAAGATTAGCCCCGCACCCGTTAACGTTCAACCAATTTATCATGATATAGATCAGACAAAAGGATTAAAAAAGTGTTAATTTGTCACTAAAGTTGAAACAGGATCAGAACCATGACTACTAAAGAACAGTTGATCGACCAGCACATTCGCGAATATGAATCTCGCTTGAAGCATATCGACGAACTCTACGAGCGCGCGCACGAAGCCACAGAACACCTGGATGAGGAACATGAGGTTCGCTCGGAATTGCAGGATTACGATGTCCAACGAGCTCGCTTGAAAAAACATGCCGATGACGTGAAGACCATGCCCGTCGAAAAGTGGCGTGAAGAAACGGTGCAAAACGCAGGTCCCATGGCAATCTGGGATATTCTTGCGCAAAAGCTGGAAGATTTTCTCGAACGCCACGATAAGTAACGGCGGCAGAATAAATTCAGTGTTTTTCGGCTAAAACTAGCCAGCCGGGACGGTCCAGTTGTGTCATGTAATTGAATTCCTCCAGTATGAGGATTCGCCATAAGCCGGCGTCTTCCAGTTGTCTGAATGCCAGCTCAAACCCTTCCGGTGCAAAATGCATGCTGTTAATCGTAATGATGAACAGTCCCCCGGATTTAAGCGGACGTAACAGTTCCGGCACATGCTGCGCGCCGACATGCCCCGCGCCCATCGAACCGACACAGATGGCGACGTCGTAAACCGCGTCATCGAGCGCTACTTGTGTGGTCAGATCGCCACAAACCAGATTACGATAAACCTCTTTTTCACGCGCCTGCCCCAGCATACCTGGCGAAATATCGACCCCGTCGACGGTTGTGAATCCCTGTTTAACCAGTTCCACGCCAACCAGGCCGGTACCACAACCATAATCGACAATATCAATATCCTGTTGTTCGCTTCTTCCCGCCAGCGTCTGCGCGGCAATTTGCGGGGATATATAGCCGAAATCATCAAGCAGATGAGCATCATAATTCTTCGACCAGTCGTCATACAGGTCACGCGAACTGGCGCCATCCTGGAGATGATTGACCCGCGTCAGTATTTCTTTTGAGTCCTTGCTCATGTCGAATCGTTAGCTGCCATGGGGAAATTTGTTACCGCGTTTTTCCGCTTCGATGAAGACGCGCTTTATCTGCGGGAAAGCCTGCTTGATGCTCTGATCAATTGCGGCGATATCGGCTTCCACCTGCTGCGCGCTAATGGTATCGGCAAAATCCACGCTGATGTTGGCGAGGATAAAATCCGGTCCCATGTGCATGGTTAGTATTTCGTTGATATGCTGAATGTTTGATTTAGTCTCAAGTGCGCTGCGGATACCGCGAATCACCGACCGGTTGGCGCTTTCGCCGATCAGCAGGCCCTTGGTTTCATAGGCCAGCCAGATCGCGGTACCCACCAGGATAAATCCAATAACGACCGAGGCAATCCCGTCAAAAATCAGGATGCCTGTCGACTGGCTCAACCAGACACCGACGAAAGCGACGATCAAACCAAGCATCGCCGCACTGTCTTCAAACAGCACGACAAAAATCGATGGATCTTTGGCGCGCTGAATCGCCTCGAAGTATCCCCAGCGCCCCTTGACCCGGCTGAATTCGCGAAACGCGAAATACCAGGCGGCCCCTTCAAATACCAGCGCCAGCCCGAGAACGATCTAGTTGACCAGTGGATTACTGATCGGCTCAGGGTGCTTGATGTGCTGGATACCTTCATAGATAGAAATACCGCCACCCAACGCAAAAATCAGGATCGCGACGATGAAACTCCAGAAATATATTTCCTTGCCGTAACCGAAAGGAAAATCGGCATCAGGCGGCTTTGCGGCGCGTTTCATGCCATGCAGCAACAATATCTGGTTGCCGG
>JBATHL010000003.1:0-3918 GCA_049666745.1 Gammaproteobacteria bacterium | reverse complement strand
AGGAGGTCGAGTCCAAACCTGGACCGGTTATCGATGACAGCTTTGCCGATTCGATCGACGCAGACAGGCAATGGGAATTCGTCGAAAAAGCCGGCGTGGATGATGCACAGGAAATCAACCAGTCACTAAATCGGTTTCTGCAATCAAAATCCTGGAGCTACATGTCGACCCGGGCCAGGCAACGCTTTACTACCTTACTACCGGGATTGCTTGAAACTATCCGCGACAATGATCACCCAGGTGAGTTATTTGATCGGTTTATGCGCCTTTTCTCTGCCATAGCGGGACGCAGTGTTTATTTCGAACTGCTGTTTCAAAATCAGCCATTGCTGGAAAAGCTGGCCTCCCTGTTCGCGAAAAGCGCATGGATCGCCGAAGAAGTCTCACAGTACCCGATGCTAATCGAAAACCTGATTCATAGCGGTGATGAACAGCGTTTCGATAAATCAATCCTGCAGCAGCGTTTACAGCAGCAGCTTGCCAACATCGAAGGTGATACGGAGCTCGAACTGGATAGCCTGCGTTTGTTCAAACGTGAACAAACCCTGGTAATTGCCAGTGCCGAACTGGCCCAGGAAATTGACGCCGGCCAGGTCAGCCACTATCTTTGCGACCTCGCTGAAGTGGTATTGGAAGCAGTTTACCACCTGGCTAGCAAGACATTGCAAACACAATATGGCACTCCCGAATGCTTCGACGAAGGCGTTCAGCGCGAAGCTAATTTCGCGATCATCGGCTACGGCAAACTCGGTGGCTACGAAATGCATTACCAGTCCGACCTCGATGTTATTTTCCTGCATGACTCCTGCGGCGAACATCAGCATACCAGTGGGGAAAAGTGTATCGAAAACTCGGTTTATTTCGCTCGACTGGCACAAAAGATAATCTCCATGACCAGCGTGCTGACTGCTTCAGGAAAGCTCTACGAAATCGACTCCAGGCTGCGACCTGAGGGAACTTCAGGGTTGCTGGTTTCTTCAATCCAGGCTTACCTGCGCTATCAGTTGGAAAAGGCCTGGACCTGGGAGCATCAGGCCCTGGTTAGAGCCCGCCTGGTAGCCGGCAATCCAATGCTGTTAGAGGCGTTTGCCAGCGTTCGCGAACAGGTCCTGAAGATACCTCGAGATGATCAGCAATTGCGCAAGGATATTGTCGAAATGCGCGAGCGAATTTACCAGGCGAAACGCCCCCCTGAAGGTGAGACTATAGATTTGAAGCAATCACGAGGCGGCATGGTTGATATCGAATTCCTGGTACAGTACTGGGTGCTCGCGCAGGCAAATAAGATTGGCTCCGGGCGTTTGTATTCTGATAATATTAGCCTGCTAAACGAGTTATTTCGGTTAAACCTGATTACCGGTTCGCAATCGCAACTGGTTGAAATCTATCAAACCTATCATCGGTTGCTGCACGAATCCACGCTGCAAAATCAATCCGCTGAAGTTGATGCCACCGAGATTGCCGAACACGTAAACCATGTTGTAGATTGCTGGAACGAAAGTTTCGGCCTGGAGAATTAAGAATGTCGATGTCCGATCGCGACGGCCTCATCTGGTATGACGGTGAAATGGTCCCCTGGCGGGAGGCGACCACGCACGTGCTAACGCATACCCTGCACTACGGCATGGGCTGTTTCGAGGGTGTACGCGCCTACCACGCCGAACAGGGTACCGCGATTTTCGCACTGGAGGCCCACACCCAGCGCTTGCTGGATTCCTGCAAGGTGCTGGGCATGGCGAATCCCTTCGACAAAACCCAGTTGATGGATGCGCAGATTGCCGCAGTGCGCGATAACAACCTGGACAGCGCCTACATCCGCCCAATGTGCTTTTATGGCTCGGAAGGCATGGGCTTGCGCGCCGACAACCTCAGCGTTCATTGTATTGTCGCGGCCTGGGAATGGGGTTCCTATCTTGGTCAGGAAGGACTCGAGAAAGGTATTCGCATCAAGACTTCTTCCTATACACGACACCATCCCAATATCTCGATGACCAAAGCCAAGGCCAACGGTCAGTATATTAATTCGATGGTAGCGCTCGGTGAAGCACTCAAGGATGGCTATGATGAAGCCTTGCTGCTGGATCCAGAGGGTTATGTTGCCGAAGGCAGCGGGGAGAATATCTTTGTGGTCAGGGATGGCGTGATATATACACCTGAGACAACCACGGCGCTCAATGGCATCACGCGCAAGACTATCTTCAAACTGGCAGCAGACCAGGGACTTCAAATCATTGAACGACGTTTTACCCGGGATGAAATATACATAGCCGACGAGGCGTTTTTTACTGGCACCGCAGCCGAGGTTACACCGATAGCAGAGCTGGATAATCGCCCTGTCGGCAGTGGTTCACGTGGGCCGATTACCGAGCGCCTGCAATCCGATTACTTCGATTTGGTGCACGGACGCAACGAGAAGTATCTCGACCTTCTAACTTACATAAAGTAGAGAATCCATGGTTAATCCCGATACGGCATCCGATCAGCAAGCGTATTCCACGCCAAACGCGAAGACCGCAGTTGAAGTCAACCTCGATGAGCTGCCAATCCATTGCCCGGCATCCGGCTCCAGCCTGTGGAACTCACATCCACAGGTTTATATCCCGGTAGAGGAAAACGGCGGCGAAGCCAGGTGCCCCTACTGCGGTACGATGTTCAAGCTACTGTAACCGGTTGAATTTGAAGGAGCTAACAAGCCTGCCGGAGTGAGAATGGGCGGTAGCTGGCCTGCCTATGCCGTGAGCACAAGAAAAGCCAGACATCGCAAGCTGATTTTCCCGCACACATAAAAAAGGGGAAACCAGTTCCCCTCTTCTAACTATTGATTGCGATCCCGGGTTAGGCTGTAGCAGCCTCGTCCTCGGCAACCGCCTTCATGCTCAGGCGAATACGACCCTGACGATCTACCTCAAGGACTTTTACCTTGACGACATCGCCTTCAGACAGCTTGTCACTCACGTTTTCGACCCGTTCATCAGATATCTGGGAGATATGCACCAGGCCATCCTTGCCAGGCAGAATGTTGACGAAGGCGCCAAAATCCATGATCTTGGCAACCTTACCTTCGTAAATCACTCCAACTTCGACATCGGCGGTAACCTGCTCAACGCGGCGCCTGGCTTCTTCACCTGCGGCTTTCTCAACCGATGCAATTTTCACCATGCCATCATCGTCAACCTCGATAGTGGCTCCGGTTTCCTCGGTAATAGAACGGATAGTCGCACCGCCCTTGCCGATGACATCGCGAATCTTTTCGGGATTGATTTTGAAAGTTATCAAACGCGGCGCGTACTCGGACATTTCAGCACGACCCTCGGTAATTACCTTCGCCATTTCACCAAGAATATGAATGCGTCCATCCCTGGCCTGATCCAGTGCCTTTTGCATGATCTCGGTAGTAATTCCATCGATCTTGATATCCATTTGTAACGCGGTAATACCATCGGTGGATCCGGCAACCTTGAAATCCATATCACCCAGATGATCTTCATCACCGAGAATATCGGATAGCACTGCGAAATCATCGCCTTCCTTGATCAGGCCCATCGCGATACCGGCCACGGGCGCCTTTAAAGGCACGCCCGCGTCCATTAGTGCAAGACTGGCGCCACAGACACTGGCCATCGAAGAGGAACCGTTCGATTCGGTAATCTCTGATACGACTCGAATAACATAAGGAAAATCATCGAGCTGCGGCATTACTGCCAGCACGCCACGCTTGGCAAGGCGGCCATGTCCAATCTCACGACGCTTGGGAGTGCCGACCCTGCCGGTTTCACCGACACTCGATGGTGGGAAATTGTAATGCATCATGAAGTTTTCTTTGTAAGTGCCCTCGATTGCATCGATCAGCTGCGCGTCGCGACCGGTGCCAAGAGTAGTAACCACCAAAGCCTGGGTTTCACCTCGCGTAAACAGCGC
>JBATHL010000002.1:0-2837 GCA_049666745.1 Gammaproteobacteria bacterium | reverse complement strand
GATCAACAAGATACGGCATCTACGTCGGTTGGGGGTGCGGAAAAGGCAGGTGTTTTACTGCTGACTCTGGGTGAAGACGTCGCGGCCGAGATTCTGCAGCACATGAGTCCCAAAGAGGTGCAGATGGTTGGCTCGACGATGGCGACCATGCACGACATATCACGACCGACAGTAGAACATGTGATCGATAATTTTTTTGATGTGCTCGAGTCCCAGACCGCCCTCGGAATTGGTAATGACTCGTATATCCGGGGCATGCTGGAAAAAGCCCTGGGCGATAAGGCTGGCAATGTCATCGATCGAATTTTGATGGGGAGCGGCAGCAACGGACTGGAATCAATGAAATGGATGGATCCCAAGTCGATAGCTGAAATTATCCGTCTCGAACATCCGCAGATTATTGCCATCGTGCTGTCATATCTTGAACCGGATAGCGCGGCGCAGGTGCTTACGTTTTTGCCGGAAAGTACACGTGCCGGAATATTGATGCGGATTGCCACGCTGGAAGGTGTGCAACCGGCTGCGATCAAGGAACTTGACTCGATTATGGAGCGTTATTTTACCGACAACGAGAACGTCAAGTCGTCGATGGTTGGTGGTCAGAGAACCGCAGCCAGTATTCTGAATTTCCTCGATACGCCGATAGAAAGCAAACTCATGGAACAGGTGCGTACCGAGAACGAAGACCTCGCTGCCCAGATTGAAGACATGATGTTTGTGTTCGAGAATCTGCGCGATGTCGACGATCGTGGCATCCAGACCATGATGCGTGAAGTATCTACCGATCTGCTGTCATTGGCGTTGAAGGGTGTCGACGAAGAAATGAAGCAGAAGTTCCTCAAAAACATGTCTTCGCGCGCGGCAGAAATGCTGGTTGAAGATATGGAGGCCAAGGGTCCAGTCAAACTCAGCGAAGTCGAAGCTGCCCAGAAGGAAATTCTTGATGTGGCTCGCAAGCTCGAAGAATCCGGGGAGATTGTACTTTCCGGAGGTGGCGAGGAAATGGTTTAAGCAGGCTTCTGCAAGCATTGACCTAAAAAACCAAGTGAGTAAATCTGGAATGATGGCAAAAAAAGAGGTCGAGAAATGGCGCGCGCCGGTGATGGAATCCGACCCCAGTCGTGTGATTCGTCATCGCGAGGAACATGAAGCCTCGATACCTACCGCTAAAGATATCGATCAGTGGCGAGCGCAGGCCGAGGAAGAAGGTTTCCAGCAGGGACAGCTGCGGGCGCAACAACAGGCGCAGGAGTTGCAGCAGCGGTTACTGCAGCTGATTGAGTTTTTCGAGCATCCCCTGCAAGCGCTGAACGAAGATATTGAACATCAATTGACCCAGCTCGCGGTAACCCTGGCGCAACAGCTGGTGCGGCGCGAGCTTAAGCTCGAGCCGGGCGAAATAATCGGCTTGATCCGTGATTCTGTGCAATTGCTGCCGGGTAATACGCGCAATATTTCGATCATGCTGCATCCCGAAGATGCCAGGCTGGTACGCAATGCGTTGTCGATGGAATCCAGCACCGAAGAACATAGCTGGAAATTGATCGAAGATCCGATGATCACGCGTGGCGGCTGCGAAGTCAGTGCGCCACCGTCAACCATCAACGCAACTCTCGAGAACCGATTGTCTGCACTCGCCGCGTCGGTGCTGGGCGGTGAGAGGGAGCAGGACTGATGCGCGATCCGTTAATCGAAAAGTCGACCCGGGACTGGATGACGTCACTGGCGCGGGTCGGTAGCGAGGCGAAACATCATGCCAGGCCCGTAGTCGAAGGCGTGTTAACGCGCATGGTCGGTTTGACCCTCGAGGCAGTTGGCTGCCAGGCGCCAATCGGTGCACGTTGTGATGTGGTCAATTCCGGTGGCGCGAGAGTCGAAACCGAAGTCGTCGGATTTTCCGGCGATAGCCTGTACCTGATGCCGACCTCCGAGGTACGCGGACTGGTACCGAACGCGCGCGTAATTCCGACCCAGCATAGTTCGGATGTTGTCGTTGGCCCGGAATTGTTAGGCCGGGTGATCGATGGACGTGGCCGACCACTGGACGAGAAAGGACCGTTGCGCGCCAGGCAGAAAATTCCATTACAGGGTAAGGAAATCAATCCGCTGCTAAGAACCCCGATTCACGAAGAACTCGATGTTGGCGTACGCGCAATAAATGCGCTATGCCCGATTGGCAGGGGGCAACGCATGGGTTTGTTTGCGGGTAGCGGGGTAGGCAAGTCGGTGCTGCTGGGGATGATGACACGCTACACGGAGGCCGATATCGTCGTGGTCGGTTTGATAGGCGAACGCGGCCGCGAGGTAAAGGAATTTGTTCAGGAAATTTTGGGTGAGCAGGGATTGCGCAAGGCCGTTGTGGTTGCCGCACCGGCGGACGCTTCACCGCTAATGCGTATCCATGGCGCGATGCAGGCTACCAGCATTGCCGAGTATTTCCGTGATCAGGGTAAAAACGTATTGTTGTTAATGGATTCACTCACCCGATTTGCCCAGGCGCAGCGTGAAATTGCGCTCGCCATCGGTGAACCACCGGCAACCAAGGGTTATCCGCCATCGGTTTTCGCACGTCTGCCGCAGCTAGTCGAGCGGGCTGGTAACGGCGCCCGGAATGTCGGCTCGATCACCGCTTTTTACACGGTCCTGGTGGAAGGCGATGATCATGCAGATCCGATTGCGGACGCGGCCCGCGCGATACTGGATGGGCACATTGTGTTATCGCGCGAGTTGGCCGAAACCGGCATTTATCCAGCGATAGATATCGAATCCTCGATCAGCCGTCTGACGCCCCAGATCACGACATCAGAACATATGGGCTGGACACAGAATTTCAAACG
>JBATHL010000001.1:0-3824 GCA_049666745.1 Gammaproteobacteria bacterium | reverse complement strand
ATAATCCGTTCACCCATTCGAAAGGGCTTATCGGCCATAATCATCAATGTTCCGAAAAGATTCTTCAGCGTATCCTGGGCAGCCAAAGCTACGGCCAGGCCTCCAACCCCGGCGCTGGCCAATAGAGCCATGACCGGAAGACCGAGATGCTGGCCGCCGAACAGAAACAGGACCACCGAAACAACAATGCTCAACACCACTGATACAAAACGAATAAACTGAGCATCCAGACCCTGGGAACGAATGTTCGGCGAGGCGATGATGATCTCGTTGAGCCGTCTGCTTGTTGCGAATACAACGACGAAAGCGGCCCCGAGGGCCACTAGATTGGTGACGAATCTCACGAATTCCAGAGGACCGCCACGCACGGTCAGGATTTCGTATGCGAGATGCTGCAACGCAAGAGGGGTTAGCATCGCGGCAATGGGGAAGACGAGCGTCAAACAGTATTTGACCAGGCTGGTGGTGCGGGTTCGGTCGGCAAGCCTGCGTTGCAGCCGGTAGGCCGTTGCCATGAGGACAATTGCCGCCAGCGACAAGAGGAGAAGCCCCGGCCATTTCCATACCGTCAGACCTAACTTGCGCTCTATGGCCCAATCCGGGAGTTGAGCCACCAGGCGCGCGATAAACGGGTTGCCGGGCGCAGCAAAATACCATCTTAAGAACTCCGGGGAAACCGCGGTGCCGGTCGTCCGATAAGGCAGGTGGCGGATGTCTTCAAAATACGAGGGCAATCGTTCGAGCGTACCTGGAGAGAACAGGTACTCGTGCCTTCGGTGGCCTTCCGTCACACGGGCGATCGTGATGCGCATCCCGGGGATTCGCCAGAAAGTCAGTTGCTCCGCGCCTCCGGCCGCTTCAATGGCTGTTCGGTCGGGAATGTCTTCCCACGGAGCCACCTCTAGCCGATCGAGAATCTCTTTGAGATAGAAGGCTGCCTCAGCCGCTCTGTCGGCACTGGTAAAGGCCGGCAGGTCGCTCGTATCCAGGGTATCTAGAGCCCGCTTGGCAATGGCTCGAAATTGCGGGTCGCTGCGATCCAGGAATTGTCTCGACTCAATGAGCCCATAGATCTCATTCATGGCATCGAGGAAACTCTTGAGTGTCGCCCGCGGGCTTGATGTATCGGCAGGTCCATGCACTTCCGCTGGCTCTGCCGCTGCCGGCCCTGGTCCCAGCACACAACTTGTGAAGAAGAGAAGCGCTACCAGGACGGCGCGCCTCACGGTGGCAAGTTGTGTCATTGCAACAGTAACGAGAAGCCTGGTTTGGCCCACACCGGGCTGTCGTAGGGTTACCTTGTTCATAGCGGTCTAATTCCTGGTCTAAACATTTTGATATAGGGAAGAGAACAAGTGAAGCGCCTGCGAATATCCACCTCCAGGGTAGCATTTACAGGCTCGGCATGGACAAAGTTGCCGGCGGTGACCTGAGTGGGATCCTCCGCGTGAGTCTTCGTGAAGGCAAAGATCGAAACCCCTGTTATAAACAAGGTTTGCAGGTTTCGCTGTAAAGCCGATTGCGTTTTCATACCTGATTCTCTATTTGAAAAAATTTCTGAGTCATTCAACAAGTTCAATTTCGTTTAGGGCTTCTGCCCCAGCACCTCCAGCAACACCTCGCCAGCCGCACCCGAGGGTGGCTTCGTTCCGACAGCGGTGGCCAGTGTTATCGCTATATCGACTGTATGAACCCGGCGCGAAACCTTCTGCGGCTCGATCCCGTTCCCGGCAAAAATGATTGGTACATAGGTGTCATAGCGCCAGGGTGAGCCATGGACAACTGCCACCGACAGCCCATCCAGGTCGTTGATGAACCAGCCGGGATTGAACACCACGTAGATGTTGCCCGACCGCGCCGGGTTGTAGTTGTTCAGGACCGCTCGCGTCAGCAGATTGTCGGGGACCGTCCCACGCTCCAGCGAAGTGCTCGCGATCGCATAAGACACGCCGGGAAAGGCGACGAGCTCTTTGGCAATCATGGTCTCAAGAGCGGCCAGGTCGACCCGGGTGTTGTTGATGATGTCATTGGTCAGGTAGAGATAGGGGTGATCGTAGCCCTGGATCAACTGCCCTTCGATGCCGAACTTGCTCTTGATTCGCGCGATGACAGAATCCTTATCCCATTCGTCGGGTGAGACGTAGCCAGCGGGGATGCCGAGACTTTCCAAATATCCCGGAGCCTCGGGTCCACCATGGTCAGCGGAGAGTACGATCAACGTGTTCTCAAGCCCGATCTCCTGATCCACATAGGCGAAGAGGTCCGCGAGCGTCCGGTCGAGCCGCAGGATGTTGTCCTCGGACTCGAGGCTCGAGGGCCCGAAGAAATGACCGATGTAATCGGTCGCAGAGTAGCTGACACCCAGGTAGTCGGTGATCTCGTCATCCCCCAGTCCCTCCCTGGCGATGAGGGTCTTGGCGAAGTCCGTGGTCATCTCGTCGCCCACGGGGCTGATCGTGAGGAATGTCGAGAAATAGGGGTTTTCGGGTGTCGTGAACTCGTGGGGGAAGGTACGACCATAACTGTCGAGTGCAACTTCCCACTCCTGGTCGTCGTGTTCGCCGAAGAGATAGGTGTCGATCGGGTGCAATAGCTCCCAGGCGGTGTTTGTGTAACTTTCGGGGATCTTCCTGGCGTTCCAGTCGTCGACCCAATTGGGGTACTCGTCGTAGTAGTAGCTGCTGGTCACGAACTGGTTGGTGGCCTTGGAGAACCAGAAGGCTTTACCGGTATGGCCCGCCATCGATACCGCTCCCCGATCCTTGACCGAAACGCCAAAGATCTTGGCTCTTCCGGCTGTGAGCGAGGCGAGCTCGTCGGAAAACGTGGTTGTCAGGATAGCCCTGGGCGAGCGGCCATCGCTGGTGGCCGCTTTTTGGGTGGGGTCGATCTCGGTATCCGCATCGACATCGGCGCCTTCGGTCAGAAGGCGATAGTCGGGATCCTCGATGTTGTAGGTCGTGACCCCGGTCTTGCGGTCGAACCAGATGTTGCCGATCATTCCGTGGGCCGCGGGGTGAGCGCCGGTCGCCAGGGTCACGTGGCCGACGATGGTTTCCGTGTTGGCATGGGCATGGTGGGCGTTGTTGTAGTGGATACCCTCCTCGAGCAGGTAGCGCAGCCCGCCCTCGCCGAGCCGGTCGAAGTAGCGCGTCGGCAGGTCGCCCCGAAACTGGTCCACGGTGATCTGCAGAATTAGACGGGGTTTTTCCGCAGCATCGGCTGTGACCTCAACGGTATCCCCAGCGAAAGCCGGCGTTAAAGCAAAGGTGGAAATCCCCGTTATAAACAGGGATAGCAGGGTTCGTTGCAGAGTCGATTGAGTCTTCACGACTGATCCTCCTTTTAGAGGAGTTCTGAACTTACTCAGCGAGTTCAATCTCACTGTTACGATGTTCAGCCCTACCTTGAAGTACGATTTATTCATGATTTACCTCGCTAATAAGTCCAGATTTCGGTTGGACTTCTCATCTATTCGTCGTAGAGCCACCGGGACAATCGACAGACATCACGGGTATATGAGGCTCGTCGAGGAATCGTCTCAATCGTCGAGCAAGTGTTCGGATACCCAATCGCGAACCTTGGCAATAGCAGCCTGCGACTCAGCGGTCTCCGGGAGTGACGGCACGAACACGTGGGGCATGCCCTCGTATATATCGAGCTTGACCGTCTGACCCGACTGATCGAGCGCCTGATAGAGACGGATGAAGTTGCTGAGGAAGATCTCTTTCGTACCCCCCTGGATCAAGGTTGGCGGGAAGCCCTGCTTGAAGTCGCCGTACACAGGGGAAACATAGGGGTTCTTGTGATCTTCGGCATCAGCG